>VXNJ01000011.1:38398-50428 GCA_009840625.1 Chloroflexota bacterium
AGTCGGGGTCGGCGTGGGCTCGGCTTCGGCCGGCGGGTCGGCGGGCGGTTCGGTCAATTGCGTCAATGCGGGAGGCGGCGTCGATACTGGGTCTGAACCAGCGGGACCGCACGCAGCGATAAGGCCCGACGCCCCGAGTCCCCACGCCAGCGAAAATGCCCGCCGCCTGGTGAGACGCACCCCGGAACTCATATGCCAATCCGGTCCGAATTGGTCCGGTCAGTCAATCCAATCCGGTCGAATCTCGATCGCGGATTGCTGCCCGGACCTCTCTAATCGCGATCAGGGCCCGTCACGCTCGGACCGGCCGTCCTGAGCGGACTCTGGCGGCCGCCGCCGATCATTCAGCGGCCATCTGTCCTTAGCCCAGATCGATCACATTAACAATAGTTGGCATTATGATAGTTGGCTGCGATCACCCGAGCGGTCAATTTCCCGGGAAACGCTACTCCACGTTTCGGGCGGGAGAGCATGGGATTGGTCGCGCAGCCAGGCAAGCGCCCGGCATCTCCGTGTCCCGCGACGCGCCGCCAAGTCCTTGCCCGGGGAACTAGAACCCGGTTTCCTTGTCGATCAACCCCAAGAGTTCGCGGTTACTGCGAAAACGCTGCAGGTTTTCGCAGAAGCGGTCCAGGTTTCTCTGGGCCCTGCGCTCGGATGCACCGGCCGTGTGCGGAGTCAAGATGATGTTTTCGACATCGAACACCCGGTGATCGGCCGGCAGCGGTTCGCCGTCAACCACGTCCAGCGCCGCGCCCCGCAGGTGCCCCGATTCGACCGCATCGATCACCGCCTCCAGTTCAACGACCTCGCCCCTGGTCACGTTCACGATCACCGAACCCGGTTTCATGAGGGCCAGCGATTCGCGATTGAAGAGGTGATGGGTCTCGGGCGTCAGCGGCGTGCAAACCGCCACCACGTCGCTCCGGCCGAGGAGGGAGTCGAATCTGTCCATGCGGTCAACGACCGGCACCAAAGTCGTTCCGGGAACATCCAGCGCATCCACCGCGCACACTTTCATCCCGAAGCCGGCGGCGCGGTCGGCAATCGCCCGGCCGGTTCCGCCGAATCCCACGATCCCGATGGTGAGTCCGCCGAGCTCGAAAGCGGCCCTCCGCATCGGGACTCTCGATCGCCAAGCCTTGCCCTTAAGCTGCATGGCGGGTTTGAGCGACCTGGCCAGCGCCAGCAGCAGCGCGAAAGCGTGATCGGCCAGATGCGGGCCGACAAGGCCCTTTTCGCCGGTCAGCGGGATGGCGCTGCGCTTGAACTCTTCAAACAGGTAACCGTCAACTCCTGAAGCCGTGGCGTGGACCCATTTGAGCCGCTCGGCAACCGCAAACAACTCCGGGTTTAGCTGGCCCAGCAGGACGTCGGCTTTGACCATCTCAGCCAACGCCTGGCCGGGATCAGCAGTCACCACGATTTCCGATCCGGGGCCGGCGGCCTCGCGGACGAGATTTATCTGATCCTGCGAAACCCCGGGCAAGGTGGTGTCGTTGGTTATTGCGAGTACCTTCATGGGGACCCCCGGCCGGGACAATGCGCGGTCCGTGCGCGGCCCGGCAAATCCGGTTCAACGGCGGCGGGGGCCGCACGGGCGGCGGCGATCATCGCGGGCGCGCCAGCCACAGCGCGGCGCCTCCGTCCACCGTGATCATGGAACCGGTAATCATCGACGCGTCGTCGGACGCGGCAAACAGGAACGTCTGGGCGATGTCCGTTGGCGTGCAGAGCCTTCCCAGAGGCGTTTGGTCGACCCGGCTTTGATAGTTTTCAGGGACGTCGAGATCCGTGGAATCGTCGTTTGAGCTGTGCGATTTGTTGCCGCGCAGAAAGTCGGTGTCCACGTGGCCGGGCGATATCAGCACGCAGCGGATGTTGTCCTTCGCGTAAGCGGCAGCGGAACTGCGGGTCAGTCCCAGCAATCCGATCTTGCTGACCCCGTAGGCCGGGCCACCCGGTCCCTGCATGATCGAAGCCAGCGAACCGGTATTCAGAATGACCCCGTGGCCGGCTCTCCGCATCGCAGGCACCACCGCTTTGGTGCCCAAAAAGTAGGCGGTCAGGTTGGTGTCGATGATCGCGCGCCACATCTCCTCGGTCTGCTCTTCGAATCCGACCCTGAAATTTGCCCCGGCGATATTGCAGAGCGTGTCCACATGGCCGAATCGGCGCTCGGCGGCCGCCACCGTCTCATCCCAGGCCGAAGCGACCCGCACATCGAGTTCGCAGGCAATTGCCGATCCTCCCTGCTCACGGATCCCTTCGGCGACCTTGCGGGCGCCAGCGACGTTGGTGTCGGCAACGCAAACTGAGGCCCCTTCGCGGGCAAATAGCTCCGCTTGCGCCCTGCCCATGGATCCGGCCCCGCCGGTAATGATCGCGGCCCTACCGGCCAGCTTCAGCAATCCAGACCTCCCGGCAATCGCAATCTGCAGTCAACCGCCCGAAATAAACCGTCTTGGCCTTGCCGGCTGGCTCCGCGGCCCCGCGATCTGACCGAGGGTGCAGGTCGCAAGTTGAATTGAACGGCCCTTTTATCGCCGATCAGCCGCCAACCGCGACGAGGCTTGCTCGAAGGGTCATCGGGACAGGAATCTACCCAGTAGTTTTCCGTATTGGCCCGGTCGTTCGAGGTGGCAAAGGTGACCGGCGCCGGAAATTGTGGAAACCTCGGCACCCTGGATGCGGTCGGCGAACGCGCTCCCATAGGCGGGTGCAACCAACTGGTCCTCATCGGCGACGATGACCAGGGTTGGATGTTTGATTCGATGCAGGCGTTTCTTCAAACCCTTGTCCGGTATCGGCCACATGAATTTGGCGATCGTGGCCAGGGAACGGGTGCGTTCGATCCTCTGCAGGTGGCGTTGCTCATCGGAATCGGGGTCCGGAAGCCAGCGCAAAGCGGAATCACTGTCGGCGTCGGCGAAAAGTATCGACCGCAATTTGTCCGGAGCGGCGGCAAAGTAGTCGATTCCTGGATGGTCCTCTAGCCACAATCCCATCGGCGAGGTGAGGATCAGCCGGTTGACGCGGTTGCCGGCGATCGCGGCCAGCTCGGCCGCCATCATCGCGCCGAAAAAATGCCCTACTACGTCGGGTCGCTCAAGTCCCAATTCATCCAGCAGGTCAAGGTGAAAGAGGGTGAGGTCCAGGAGATCGTCGAATTCGTCGGCATCGCCCGATTCGCCGAATCCGGGATGCAGCGGCGCGTAGACGGTGAAGCGCTCGGCGAGTTCGTTCAGGGAATCTGGCCAGCCCAGGTAGCCGAATGCCCCGTGCAGGTAGATAAGGGGAGGCCCGCTGCCGGCGCTGGCAATTTGAATCGGCAGCGCGCCGACCGTCACGGTGCGCTCATTCGGACGCATTGACATTTGGCCCGCCTAGCCTACGACCGGGTCCGGCACGGCCCGGTTCGCGATCGGGTTGGGCCACCAGTGATCTTCGTAACCGCTCCACATGCCGCGCAGCTTGGGCATCACCTCGGATGCGAACAGCGCAGTGTTCTGCATGGTCAAGTCCTTGGGCATGCTGCCGATCTGCAGCAACACCATCAGGTGACCGACCCGCAGACCCTCGACCGCCTCGCGCATCCGATCGGCGACGGTTTCCGGGCTGCCGCCGATGACGTAGCCCTCTTCGACGAAGTCCTTCCACTTCATTTCAGTGCGCTTGCGGGCGTGCGAGCGGCTCAGGTTGCTGCCGACGCCCTTTTTCAGGGTCTTGATCGAGCGGTAGCCGGGAGCCTCGGTGAACCCCGGGTAGACGTGGAGGTTCTTCTTGAAGAAGTACTCGATGTGCGGTGCGTAATCCTCCTCCGCCTTGGCGTCGGTCTCGGAAACCGCAACCAGTTGCAGGAACCCGGCCCGGTAGGGGTTGTCGTCGACGCCCAGGTTTTCCATCTCGCGCCAAAAACCCTTCATCACCCGGGTGCCGTGCTTGTACCCGGAGTAACTCAGGTAGCAGTAAACGTAGTTCATTCGGCTGGTCCACTCCCAGGTTTCGACGCTGCCGCTGCCTGGAACCCAGACCGGGGGATGCGGTTTCTGTAGCGGGCGCGGCCAGATGTTCACGTAGCGGTTCTGGGTGTACTTGCCGTTAAAGGCAAACAGGTCCGGTTCGGTCCAGGCGCGGATGATCAGGTCGTGGGCCTCGTGGTAACGGTCGCGCAGGGTGGCCGGGTTCGCCCCGTAGGCGAAGTTGGTGTCCATCGATGTCCCGGTCGGGAATCCCGCCACCAGGCGACCGCCGCTGGCCACGTCCAGCATCGCGAATTCCTCGGCAACTCGCAGCGGCGGGTTGTACAGCGCCAGGCTGTTGCCCATCACCACGATGGCCGCCTCGGTAGTGCGCCGAACCAGGGCGGACGCCATCAGGTTGGGCGAGGGCATGATCCCGTAGGCGTTGTTGTGGTGCTCGTTGACGCAGATCCCGTCGAAACCCACCGCGGCGGCGTGCTCGAGCTCGTCCAAGTACTCGTTGTAGAGGACGTGCGCCTTCTCGGCATCGTAGAGGTGGCTGGGCGGGTCGACCCAGACGCTGCGGTATTTCTGCTCGAAATCGGGCGGCAGATGCCGGTAGGGCATCAGATGGAACCAACAAATCTTCACGCTCTGCTCCGGGACTGACCGCCGAGGTTTTAAGAAGGGGCAACAACCCCTTCCGTGCAGGTATTAAACCCTGTGACGGACGTTAGACACCGGCAAGTCCCCGGTCAGGTATCGCCCGGACGGCGGGCCCGAAAACTGCGGCCGCCCGCCCGGCTCGGCAGCAGATTCGGAGGCCAAGGTAGTGGTTGGGCCCCGCAATCAGACCGCTGATTGACCGAAAATAGTCTCGCCGGGATGGGCGGGGGCCGGCGTCGGGTTACGCGTTCCGGCGGTGCCCGCACTTCCGACGCTTCCGCTTCCTCTGCTCATCTACCCGCAGCGGCGGGACGTGTCGCAATAAAAGTCCAGTTTTCGGATCGGTCACGCCAGCTTTCCGCCGGGCAAATCCCAGTCCGCCAATTTGCAAAGGCCGGTCGAGTCCTCCCATGAACCAACCAGGTGCGCCGGCGGTTGCCGCCGCCGAATCCGGCCCGCGCGGGCCGGATAGCGACACGGTTGGTCGGACGCGGTCGCGTCGGCAGGTCGTCATCACGATGGGCGGACTGCTGCTGGCCGTATTTCTGGCCTCGCTCGATCAGACGGTCGTGGGAACCGCCATTCCCAGGATCGTGACCGATCTGGGCGGCTTCGATCGGTTCACGTGGATTACGACGTCGTACATCGTGGCCTCGATCACCTTCGTCCCGATAGTCGGGCGCTTGTCCGACCTTTACGGGCGCAAGGCGTTCTTCATCGGCGGAATCCTGCTGTTCCTGGTCGGATCGGTACTGGCCGGGGCGAGCCAGACGATGAACCAGCTGATCGCGGCGCGGGCCGTGCAGGGAGTCGGCGGGGGAGCGATGATGGCGCTCGCCTTTACCACCGTTGCCGATCTATTCGCCCCGCGCGAGCGCGGCAAGTACACCGGATACGTGGCGGCGGTGTACGGTTTCTCTTCGATGATCGGGCCCGTGCTCGGCGGTCTGATAACCGACAACCTCTCATGGCACTGGATCTTCTACGTGAACGTGCCGCTGGGGTCGGCGGTGATATTCCTCTTCATTCGCTTTTTTCCCAACGTCAGGCCCGCCAAGCGCAAGCACCGCCTGGACTACCCGGGAATGGCGTTGCTGATCGCGGCGGTCGTTTCGCTCCTGGTGGGGCTATCGTTGGCCGGCGTCGAGTACGCCTGGAGCTCGCCGCAAATAATCGGTACTTTGCTGTTCGCCGCGGTAACGGCGATTGCGTTCATCGTCGTCGAATGGCGTTCCGCGGATCCGATCATGCCGCTTTCGATCTATTCGGACCGCATCGTGTCCATTTCGCTGGCGGTCACATTCCTGACCGGGTTCGCGATGTTCGGGACGATCATCTTCATCCCGCTGTTCTTCCAGGCCGTCCTGGGAACGTCGGCGACCAGTAGCGGGTCTTTCCTCACGCCCATGATGCTCAGCATGGTGCTGGCCGCCGCACTCTCCGGACAGGCTCTCTCGCGCTTCGGCGGGCACTACCGGATACAGGGCCTGATCGGGTTCGCAATATTCCTGGTCGGGCTGGTGTTCACGTCCCAGATGACTCCCGATACCTCATTTTTGGAAGCGGTGGCTTTCATCACCGTCCTCGGGTTCGGAGTCGGCATCACCTACCCCTGCTTCTCCATATCGGTCCAAAACGCAGTCCCGGCCCAGCTGCTTGGCGCCGCCACCTCGGCGACCCAGTTCTTCCGCCAGATCGGCGGCGCCCTTGGCCTGGCGGTGCTCGGGTCTTACATGACGGCCAGATTCCATTCCCGAGCCCTGGAAGCCCTGTCGGCCGAAGTCCAGTCAGCGTTTCCAAGCCATCAGCTTGATGACCTCGCCGAGAACCCCCAAGCGCTGGTGAACCCGGAAGCGCTCGACCGCCTGCGCGCCAGCATTTCCGGTCAGGACGAGCAGCTGTTGGCGCAGCTGCTCGAATCCCTGCGTTCGGTGCTCTCATCCTCGATCAGTGAAGTTTTCCTGGTTGTCACGGTTTCCGTCGTCATTGCATTCGCCATGGTCATCTTCCTGCCCGAATCGCCGCTTTCCGATCGCCGTCCGCACCAGGCCGATCAACCGCAAAAAACAGCCTGACAGCGCCGGTCCCGGGCGTTTGCGGGCCGCGACCGCCAATGCGCCCGGCCGGCGGCGCGAATCGCTCCAACCCGGCTTTTCCGGAAAATAACGGTTGCAATCGGTCAGTGATCAATCGGTTCAAATGCAAACACTGGACAAGGTAATCCGGCGCGTGGCCGGAGCCCCGGCGTTCGAACGATTCATATTCGCCGTTATCGTGGCCAACGGCCTGCTGCTGGGACTTGAAACCTACCCCTACGTAGTCGACCGGCTGGGGGTATGGATCGAGATCGGGCACTGGTCGGCGCTGGCGATTTTCATCGTCGAGTTCTTCATCAAGGTCCTCGCCCTGCGTCCCAGGCCGGTGCGCTATTTCCAGGACCCGTGGAACATCATTGATTTCTGCGTGATCGTGATCGCGCTGATCCCGCTGGTGGGCGATATCGCGCTCCTGGGCCGACTGGTGCGCCTGTTCCGGATGCTGCGATTGGTCACGACCAGCGCGCGGTTGCGCGTGATCGTGGGAACCCTCATCCGCGCCGTGCCCAGCGTGTTCTTCATAGTCGTGCTGCTGAGCATCATCGGCTACATGTACGCCGTCGCTGGCTACCACTTCTTCCACGCCCACGATCCTTTCCACTGGGGCAGTCTGGCGAAATCGGCGCTGACCTTGTTCAGGGTCATCACTTTCGAGGGGTGGACAACGATCATGGACACCGCAATGGAGCACAGCCCGTTTGCCTGGGTCTATTTCGTCAGCTTTATCGTCATAAGCGGATTCGTTGCCGTAAACCTTTTCGTCGCCGCCATCATCAACGAGTGGGATGAAGCCGAGCGTATCCGCGCTCGCGAACTGGAATCGGAATTGCCGTACGATGCGGTGATCGCCGAAATGCGGGCAACCCAGGAAGCGCTGCGCCGGCTCGAGCAAAAGCTCGAGGGCGAAGTCGAACGCCGCCGCGAAGGTTAGCGGCCCCGGGGTCCGATCAGCGGGAACCCCAAACCTGGCCCACCGGCCCCCGGAACGGGATTCCCAAGCGTTTGCGGAGTTGCCCTAAGCGATAAGGGCGCGCAGCCGTCGGGCCGCTTATTGCTCCTCGTCGCCGGCCGGCTCGGTTTCACCGCGCCGGGATGCCAAGAAGTAGGTTCCGCGTCTTGGCCGGAACAATCGCTTGTCTTTGTAGAAATTGCGCAGCAACGCTTCGGCCGGGGTCGCGCTCCGCGAATTTAGGACCCCCAAAGCCTCCAGGCGGTTGTAAATCTCGCGGTAGTGGAGTGGGCGGCCGACGTTCTGCAGCAGTTTGACCACTTTGTCGGCGGCGTTGCGTCCCCATTCTTCGTCCCAGGACAAGCCGGAGGCGGTGCCGGAATAGTCTTCCACTATCTCGCCGGCCATGCGCTTTTGCAATTCGCGGATGGTCCGGATCTCGCCCTGAAGCGCCATCCTGTGGCGGGCCAGGGCCGAAATCTCGGCCTCAAATTCGCTCTGCAGGGAGGCGATCCGGGCGTCCAGTTGGCCGCGCCGTTCTTCGATCTCGGCATTAATCTCCCCCACCCGCGCGGTGCGCTCCTCGAGCTGGGCCTGGAGGATGTCTCCGAACTGGTCGTCACCCGAATCCGGCGACTCAAATCGGCCCTCCGCCACTTCCCGTGATCGTCCTTCCGTCGGTTCTTCTTGCATCACTGCCGTCCCCCAGCATCGTCATCGCAGCAATATATGAAGCGGTGAAATCACGCAATCACCGATTTCATCTGCGGAATCAATATTAGTACTCTGCAGGATTTACGGAAAGCCCGCTGCCATACGTCATTTCCGCTCACATGATTTAGCACGGCCCCGAATACGTACGGAGGGACACCGGACACGCGGCAAACCGCTGGAACCAAGACCCCATACACCGCGCTTCCGGGGCGGGCACCGCCTGAAAATCGATGCCCCGGACGACGGCCCGCGCCACGGATCCGGTCGGATTCGGCAACCGCGCCCGTCGCCCGGCCGCCGATTTCCTACCGGCGAATGATCCGCCCGTGCGTGTTCCCGGGCGAATCGATGATTAGCGGGCTAGCCCTGCGCCCAGGGCGGGGCCTTGGCAAACAGCAACCGGATCCCGGCGTGTCCTATGTAGACCGGCAGCGTGGCATCTATGAGTGCCCAGATTGTTCCGTTGTCGCTGCGTGGATCGGCGATCGCGACTCCGGCCCAATTCCACAGGAAGATCAAGAGCAACGACGCGCCGAAATAAAAGCTGAAATTGGCCTCCAGGTATTCGCGCGTCACCCGGCCGCCTCCGTCGCCATCCCGCAGCATCTGCTTGCGCCGGATTGCGGTAGCCAGGACCAGTACCAATGAGATGGCCATGAGCACGTCCAGGACCAGCCATACATCTAGCGAATCACCGGTGATCGTTGGGTCGTAGAACTGCGTGGCCACGAAATGTATGGCGACTGCCAGGCCCACCAGCACCAGATATACGCCTATCAACTGGCGTATCAATTTCATGTAAAACCCCTCCGCTTGGCAAATATTCGATGCCGGAAAAAACGGATCAACGGCGACCCGCCCGACCCGCCGCCCGCACTCGAGCGGCAAGCTCGGAACCAACAGCCATTTATAAGTTGGGCCGGCCGGTCAGAGGGCGGGGTCGAACAGTACCTTGGTCGCCTCGCCGCGTTTGCACATCAGGATTGCTTCGGTGGCTGCGGCCAGCGGTAGGACGTGGGTGATCATCGGTTCCAAGCCGAGCTGCGGCATCAGGCGCAGAACGCTCTCCATGTTGCTTTGCATAAGAACCGTGCCGCGGATCTCGATCTCCCTGAGGCACACGTCCAAGGGGCGGATTTGGAGGTGTTCGTCGGGATGCGAGATGGCCATCTGGATCACGGTTCCGCCGTCGCGCACCGCGGCGATGCAGGCTTCGGCCGCCGGAATCGCGCCCGA
The DNA here is from genome assembly GCA_009840625.1 of Chloroflexota bacterium. NCBI lineage: Bacteria > Bacillati > Chloroflexota > Chloroflexota bacterium. Next base: position 48,022 of record VXNJ01000011.1, read on the forward strand.
TGCCTCGAAACTAATGTCAAATCCGACTCCGGCGGTGGCCGAGCCGACCAGCCCGTCCAGGTCATCGTTGACCGGATCGAACACCAGGTCGGCCCCCAGGCGTTTGGCCAGCTGCCGACGCGCCGCCACCGGCTCGGAGCAGGCGACCAGGCTGGTCCCTAATCGCTTGGCCAGCGCGACTAGCATCAGCCCGATGGTGCCCCCGCCGGTGACCAGGGCGGTGTCGCCGGGGCTGATCCGGGCACGTTCGACCGCCCGCATCGCGCAGCCGAGCGGCTCGGAGAGCGAAGCCAGTTCGGTCGAGACCGCATCGGGGATCCGGTAGGCCTGCTTCTCATTGACCACCAGATAGTCGGCCCAGGACCCGCCGTGGGCGAACCGGATCTTGTTGCGGCACATGTTTCCGTTGCCGCGCTCGCACATCACGCAGACCCCGCAGTAGATCTGCGGTTGCACGGTCACCCGTTCGCCGACCCGCCGCGTCGTTACCGCGTCGCCGACGGCGGCGATCGTGCCCGCCAGCTCGTGCCCGATCAGGGCCGGATAGTTTTGCAGGGTCACCATCGGCCCCATCTGCCAGCCGTCGTAAATGTGCAGGTCGGTCCCGCAAACGCCGGTGTGGGCGACGGCGATTTTCACGTCCAACGGACCGAGCTCGGGCACCCCGATCCGGTCCAGCCGCAGATCGCCGGGCGCGTGAATCCGGACACCCTTCATCGTCTCACCCATTTGCGACCTCAAGACTGCCTTCGATTTGATACTTAGCAGATCCCGTGTTATATATCTGTTATATAATCCGATAGATCATCGCGATTCTATTTCGGCACCCTCGAATTGCACCCTCGAATTGAGGAAGTGGGACGTGGCCAAGAAGGACAAGCAGCCTGGCAACGCCGCCCTCGACAGCGCCGTCGCCAGCATCAACAAACGATTCGGACAGGGCGCCATCATGCGCCTTTCGGAAGGCCAGAACCAGGAAGTCGAATCGATATCGACCGGTTCGCTCTCGCTAGACCTGGCGCTCGGCGTCGGCGGCATCCCGCGCGGCCGCATAGTTGAGATATTCGGTCCCGAATCATCGGGCAAGACGACGCTGGCCCAGCACGTGATCGCCGAGGCCCAGCGGGCCGGCGGCTACGCGGCGGTCATCGACGCCGAGCATGCCTTCGACCCGACCTACGCGGTTCGCTGCGGGGTGCTGGCCGACGAATTGTTCATCTCCCAGCCCGGCAGCGGCGAGGAAGCCCTTGAGATCGCCGACGAACTGCTGCGCTCGAATGCCTTCGACATCATCGTGATCGACTCGGTCGCGGCCCTGACCCCGCGGGCCGAACTCGAGGGCAACATGGGCGATGCCCACGTGGGGCTGCAGGCGCGGCTGATGTCGCAGGCGCTGCGCAAGATGACCGCCACCGTTTCCCGCACCAACACTGCGGTGGTGTTCATCAACCAGCTGCGCGAACGGGTCGGGGTAATGTTCGGCAGCCCCGAGACCACCCCCGGCGGGCGGGCCCTGAAGTTCTACTCCTCGGTGCGAATCGACATTCGCCGGATCGGGGCGCTCAAGAACGGCACCACCGTGGTCGGCAACCGTACCCGGGTCCGGGTCGTCAAGAACAAGGTGGCCGCCCCGTTCCGGACATGCGAGTTCGACATCCTCTACAACGAAGGCATCTCGCGCGAGACCGGCCTGATTGACCTAGGTTTGGAGCACGGCCTGATCACCAAGGCCGGCGCCTATCTCTCCTACGGCGACGTCCGCCTCGGGCTGGGCCGCGAACGATCTAGGCAGACGCTCAAGGAAAACGGCGAAATCGCCGTTGAACTGGAGACCGCAATCCGCCAGGCCGCCAGCGAGGACCTGGCCAGCTGAGCGAAGACGGGCGCGGCGACGTCCTGGTCGCCATTAGCGGCAGGCGCGCCGACCGCAAGATGATCCGGTTGGCCGCGCAGCGGGCCCGGTCCGAGCAAGTCAACCTCGTGGCCCTGCACGTTATCGAGGTGGGTTGGGACCGCCCGGTCCACAACGCCTCCACCCGACAGCGCCGGGCCGGCGAAAAGGTCTTAAGCGACGCCAGCGACGCCCTCGACGATTCGATCTCGGTGCGTCTTATCACGCACTGCGAACAATCGCGCGATGCCGGACGCGCGATCGTTGAATACGCGCGCAAACGGCAAATGCGCGAGATCTTCATCGGCTCGCACCGGTTTCTGGGCGATGTCGGCCTGGACCTGGGAACCACCGCGGCTCACGTGCTAAAGCACGCCCATTGCCCGGTGGTCCTTTGGCACGAGAACGCCTGAACCCCTTCAGCCGCCGCCGACTGCTGGTCGGGGCAGGGGCCATGACCCTCCTGGCCGCCTGCGGCCAACCCGATTCCGCCCCGTCCACCACGCCGGCCCCCAC
>VXNJ01000012.1 GCA_009840625.1 Chloroflexota bacterium
AGCATACCTCCCTGTCAAGGAGGAGATCGCCGGTTCGAATCCGGTCGGGACCGCCAGACCCGCTCGCGTTGCGGGTCGGTTTCAAGAGTTTTTTTCTCGGCCGGCTCGCTGACCTTGAATTCGATTTCCGGCGCGGGCGGCGGCAACTCGGCCGACTTGACTTCAATCGGCTCCTGCGGAGATTTGCTGAGGCGCTGGCGGCGACGGTAATACAGCCGCGTCAGGGCGATTCCGATTGCCAGGCCCAATACCCCTGCTACCCAGGGATTGCCGATTACCCGTTCCAATATCTCTGACACTTCGGTCCAGCGCGAACCAAAGTACCACCCGAGCGCGGTGAAGAAACCGGCCCAGATCGTCGAGGAAATGCTGGTGTAGAGGACAAATCTTGGAAACGGGACCCGGGCAAGGCCTGCAAAAACCGCGACCGCAATCCGCAAACCCGGGATCATCCGCCCGACGATGATCGCCAGCCCGCCGTGCTGGCGGAACCAGTTCTCGAAACTCTCGATCTTGCTTTCGTCGACTCGGACGTAGCGCCCGAAGCGGCGCAGCATTTCCAGGCCGAGGCGACGAGCCAGCCAGTAAAGCACCGAAGCTCCAGCCGTGGCAGAGGCGGCCGCCACCGCCACCACTCCCACCGGGTGCGCTGACCCGAGCGCAATCTGCGACCCCATGAACATGATTGCCAGATCGCCAGGTAGCGGCAATGGGACGCCGGCTTCCTCGATCCCGATCAGCAGTGCGAGGGCGTAATACTGGTTGGCTTCCAGGAAACCGAGCAGCAGATCGCGGATCTGCTCAAACAGGTCGGCCACGGGTCAGCCTAGTAACATTCCGTGCAAATTGGTGACATAAAGTTTGGGGGTGTGCGGGATTGATTCTAGAAACGCAGGGCCCATGCTTGCCATTGCGTGTTTGAATTGATTGGCCGCGCAAGCCGGTAATTGATGATGTCTACGAGACGGTTGCCCAAGATGGATTTGATGCGTCGCCGGCATATGCATTTGGCCGCGCCCGTTGCATTCGCGTTGGCTATCGCTCTAAGCTTTGCACTTTATTTGGCCGGCGCCGAGCGCGGTTTGGCAGCAGTCATTAACCCTGCCAACCAAGAGTCATCAGGGTATTCGAATGCGGCAATTTGCGTCGATACGACAGATAACGATGGATTCATCGATGCTCAGCTGGTCAATACATCAGATTGCCCAGGAGACAACGATGGCGACCAGCTCACCTCGAGTGAGCGTTGGCTCGAGATCGATTTCTCCAAATCCAAAATCCGCTCCGATTTCACACCTGCTGCGGGCGAACTTGACGGGTTGATGCCAGGTTCGCGCATCAACCTTCGCGGAACCGGGGTCAACCAGAACGAAATTGATTTGAGCAACGCTTTTGTTGAAACAGATGGTGCGCCAAGCGGCAGACTTTTTGACGCGCTTTCCAAAGACCCTCTCTCAACGTTTGATCCGGGAGATCCAACCGGGTACCCGCCGACATTTCTCTTGGACGGCGGCGATGACGATACCGGATTGGGCAATTTGCCAACGTCTGTCGAAGAGGGGGGAATCCTTTACATCCCATTCAATTTTGGGAAACGTCCGCGTGGACTCAGCATTCCCGTAATGCGCGGAGTAACTTGCAACGTCAACTCCGGAACGCCTCCGTCAGTGACTTGCAATCACGACGCCGAGGTTGACGGATCCACTGAAGCGTTTATCGGTGACCGTGGGCAGGGTGACAGCGTTGAGCGCTTCGTTGCGTTTGAACTCACAGTGACCCACAGAGGCCTCGACTTCGATCGCACGGTACACGTCATGACCTCATCACGCGATCCCGACGACACGCTGTATGTGGTTCCGATCCTCATCAGTGGCGACCAGACTATCGACGATGACGAGAACGCCGAGATCAAGGTGGAAGCCGTCCAGGTAGGACAAAACCAAAACGGCGACCTTGCTGTCGCAATGGCGGGTGGCACGGCTTCAGCGCCCACGCCGACTGGTTTCGATCTCGAATTCCTGTACGACCGCGGGGCGGTATTGGCCGGCTACGATGACGACTTTGAGGACGATCTCAGCACCGCGGTGGATACCGTCCGCGTTGAGGACGTTGATTTACCTCGCTACCCGGTCTGCGAACGCCACCCGCAAGTCATAGAGGCGATCGAATCAGTTGCCGACGAAAAATGTCGGAGGATATCGCTGCACGCGCTCGGGGAAATCAGCGAGCTGGAGGTTTACGACACCGAAGACTTGCTGGAAGAGATCTATTATTCGGACCTTGAGGGGTTGAAGGGATTGACGTATCTTGACCTTCGCGGCAACGAATTGCGCAACCTTCCATCCAACGTCTTTCGCGACGTTGGTGTGGGGAAGAAGGACGAAATCGCACTCATTGACATGCGATTCAATCCTGGCCGACGAAGGGCAAACGATGGCTTCTTGGCGTCCGACGTAAGTTCCTCGGTGCGTTCCAATCTGCAACACCTGCAAGTGATTCGTCTGGACAGTGAATTCAAAGACGGTGACGGATTTGACCGCTCCACGTACTTCGTTTATGAAAGCGACGTTTTGGTATTCGAGGTAAGGAACGATGCCACGGCCCCTGTTGTCGAATTCTGGAAGGATCCTGGTGCCGCCGGAGACACCACGGTCGACCCTCCTGTATTGGCCCGTGCGGCCGATACCGCCGAGACCATCCCGGAGTTTGACGCAAATTCTGAAGACCACAGCGACTTACCGAGACTTCCCGGCGGTGATGGAACGCGATTGAACCTTGGAGATTTCGACCGGACAGACTCCGGAACCATAGGGGCCGGAACCGGGACATACATAGTCGCAATTCAGATGCCGTTCACGGGAGATGACGGTCGCGAAACCGAGACCTTCACGATGCGGTTACTAAATTCAGATCCGGGCAGCGTCCCAGATTTTGGCGACGACACTTTGATAATTGACACCGCCAAAGTGACGATCCGAGACGTTACGCGCGCGCGGTCTAGGACGATCTCGACTTCTTCCCAGGTTTACCAGCCGCCACGCCGACCGACTTCAAGACCCGCTCCGAGCGACAGCCCGTCGTTTGATTACCCGGCTTTCGTCATCGACAACCGATACGAGGTCGCGCCCAGAAATCCGGACCTTCGGCACAACATTCCGGATCTCAGCGTGAACATAGACGGCCGAACTGTAATCGCTGGATTCCTGAGCCATTACCGCAACACTGGTGACCGGGCTCGCTGGGGATACCCGACTTCGGAGGTTTTGGTGCTGGAAGACCGTACGCTGACCCAGTTCTACCAGCGAGGAGTTGTAGATTTCCACGATGTCGGCTCGGGCTGGGTCGTCGAGCGCCGTCTGGCCTGGGATTACGTGGGTGGCGGTGAGGGCGGAAGCATCGACCAGGGATTTGAATCAGGACCGTTCAATCCGAACCCCGGCACACTGCTGGGACCCTGGGGCAACCGAGTGTCAAACATCTCGATCGAAGGCACGAACGTCGGGTTCGCCGACTTCTTCAACCGGCTCGGCGGAGTAACTGCCTTCGGAGTCCCAAAAACCGAAGCGCGGACCGATATTGTCAGCAGTAACCGACTGCTCGGCCCCGAACAGACTCCGGGATTCATCCGCCAGTATTTCCAGGCCGCAATCTTCGAATACCATCCCGGTGTCCCGTCGGATCCCGTCCAACTTGCGCTGCTGGGCGATACGCTGCGTGATCGGCTGGTCCGCGACCATACCCGGGAACGCGCATTCGCCGCGGCAGGGATATTGATCGACGGCGAGCGCTACGTTCCCCCCGTGATCGACTGAAGCCGATCAACTCTCGCTAGTCGTTCCACTGACCGCCTGCTGAAATCAACCTTCGCTGTAATCCGGGCCGGCGGAACCTTGGGCGCCCGGTGCGGCTGCGCCTTAGGGGTTGATCGCCGGGACCCGGGAAGCAGTTGTCCGCACCGTGCTGCGCAGGAACCAGCGGTGCAGCACCTCGCGCAGATGGGCCTTTTGCTCGGCATGATCGGGGTCGTGCCAGAGGTTTTCGACTTCTTCCGGGTCCGAACGCAGATCGTATAGCTGGCCGTCCTCATCGCCCAGGAATTCGACCAGCTTCCAATCCTTGTCGCGAACCATCATCTCGTACTCGACCATGTGCAGCATCGGGTCCGGACCGTGTTCGGAGAACACGTACTCTCGTCCGCTGGCGCCAGGTTCGTCGCGAAGCAAGCCCATCAATGACTGGGCCTCGAAATGCTCGGGCGGTTCGACGCCGGCAAATTCCAGGACCGTCGGACCGATGTCGAATAGCTGCACCAGATCGTCGATGTGACGGCCGCCCTCAATGCGGCCGGGGGCGCTGAACATCAGCGGCACCCGCACCGAGCAGTCGTACATGGTCCACTTCTCGACGATTCCGTGGTCGCCCAGGTGTTCGCCGTGGTCGGAGGTGAAGATGATCACCCAGTCGTCCAGCGACCAGCGCTTCTCGATCGTCTCCAGGATCTGGCCCAGCTTCTCGTCGATCATGGTCACGTTGGCCAGGTAATAGGCCCGCTGGCGGTGGCGCCGCTCGCGCGGGGCGTGCGGGTCGAAAAAGATCGAGTCGGGGAACCGGATCTGCTGGTAGTCGCGGAACTTCTTCAGCGCCTCCGGTTGGGCCTCCATCTCCTCCTCGCTGACCTCCAGGATCGGAAGGTCCTTTTCCATGTAGGCGTCGGCGTAGCGCTTGATCGGGTCGAATGGCGGGTGCGGGCCGGGGAACCCCACCTCGAGGAAGATCGGCTTGTCGTTCTCGGGGAAGTTCTCCAGCCAGCGGATGGCCATGTCGCCGACGAAGACATCGGGATGCAGGTCGTCTTCCTCCCACCAGTCGTACGCGCCGTCGCTGGTCTCAAATTCCGGCCATTCCTTGAGGTCGTCGCGTTCCAGGCGCCGGGTCCCGGCCTGCCAGAGCGCCTTGTCCCACTCGTCGAAGAACGTCAGGTTGTTGCCGGTCCACACTCGCTCGGCGAAATGGCGCTGCTTGTTCTCGACCACGAACCGCTCGTTGAACCCATGCATTCCCCAGAATGGCCAGGCGTGCATCTTGCCGACGTTTACGCAGTGATAGCCCGAATCGGACAGGTCCTTGACCCAGGTCCGCGGCCAAGTCTGCTGGTTCATCAGGGCGCCGCTGTTGTGCGGGCTCAGACCGCTGAACAACGCTCCCCGCGAGGGCCCGCAGGAGGGCGCGTTGACGTGGCAGCCCGAAAAGCTGACCCCCTCGCGCACCAGGCGGTCCTGCACCGGCGTGTCCATGTATTCGTAGCCGAGCGCGTTAACCGTTTCGTAGCGCTGCTGGTCGGTGATTACGAACAGGATGTTGGGGCGCGATCGCGGCATGCCGGTACGACTTCCAATAGGGACGGGGTGCGGAAACGGGCAATCCATGATAAGGGCGCATTCGGCCGCGCGGCTTTGGGAAAATTGTTCGAGTCGGATGACTAGGGCCGGGAACCGGGAGCCATCGTGGAATTTGGCAAGCTGACGATCGACAACCCCAACGCGCCGGCGCGCGGTCCGGTGGCTGGCGACTACGCCCCGGTGGTGGTCGCCCCCTTCGCCGAATCCGGCTGCCAGGTGGAATTCGCCGACGGCGGCAGCGCCAGCGCCGCGCTGGCCGGCATACGACTGACGACGCATGCCCGCAAGCGAATCTTCGGCCTGCCGATCGGCCCCCGCCCCCGCCTCGGATTTCCCAACCTCAAGTGCCTGCTCAGCTTCCGCGGTATCGACAGCGGCGAGGTGCTATTGGATGACGTGGTGCGCGGGATCTGGCGCGATTCCTCCGGCAACCTGCTCGATCCGGTGATGGTGGAAGTCGGCGGCAGCGCCGACCTTCTGCTCGGCCTGCAGCTCGAGGGCGAGGATTTCCTGCGCGGCCCATTTTCGGGTCCGGGCCTGGAATCGCTGGACCTGGGCCGCCGGCAGAGCGTCGAAGTCCAGGTGAAGCTCCTGGCGGCGGGGCTGCCGCAGCACCTGGCCTACCAGTTGGATCTGACAGACGGGGCTCCGCGCATCAGCGCGGTGCGGTCGGCGGATCCGGATTTCGTGGCCGCGACCAGGAAGGTCACGCCCGGGTTCAACCGACCCGTCTAGGCCGCCTGCGCTCTGCGCAGCTGGACCATAAGCACCGCCAGGTCGGAGGCGGTCACCCCGGAAAGGCGCGAAGCCTGGCCGAGCGTGGCCGGTCGATGCCGCGCCAGCTTGATTCGGGCTTCGGTCCGCAGCCCCTGGATCCCCGAGTAATCGAGCCAGTCCGGTAGGACCGCGTCCTCCTGCGATCGGGCCCGTTCGACCTGGCGTTGCTGCTGGCTGATGTAACCGGCGTAAAGGCTGGCCAACTCCACCTGCTCGGCGACTTCGGCTGCAAACCCCGGCTCCCCGGCAAGCGTGCGCAGCTCGTTCAGGGTCACCCCGGGGCGCGCCAGCAGGCGGTGCGCCGGGACCGTCTCGCGCACCGCGGTCTGCCCCAGGCCCAGCAGGTAGGGGTTGACCCGCTCCGGCCCCAGTCGCGCCGAGCGTAGCCAGTCTTCGGCCCGGGCGATCTGGGCCTCTTTGCGCTCCAGTCGGTCCAGGCGCTCCCCGTCGGCCAGGCCCAGGCGGGCGGCGATCGGGGTCAGCCGCCGGTCGGCGTTGTCCTGGCGCAGCAGCAGCCGGTATTCGGCGCGCGAGGTGTGGACCCGATAGGGTTCGTCCAGATCCTTGGTGACCAGGTCATCGACCATGACCCCCACGTACCCCTGGTGGCGGCCGATCGTCAACGGCTCCCGCCCGGTCGCGGTTAGGGCCGCATTGATTCCGGCCAGCAGGCCCTGGGCGGCCGCCTCCTCGTAACCGGTGGTACCGTTGATCTGGCCGGCTAGGAAAAGTCCGGCCGCCGATCGGGCCTCCAGCGTCGCGTCAATCTGGTGCGGCGGCGCGTAGTCGTATTCGATCGCATAGCCGTAGCGCAGCACCCGCGCGCTTGCCAGCGCCGGAACCGATTCGAGCATCGCCTGTTGCACGTCGGCCGGCAGCGAGGTGTTGGCGCCCTGAACGTAGACCGAACGGTCGGCGAAACCCTCCGGCTCAAGAAACAGCTGGTGCGAGGACTTTTGCGCGAACCGCACGATCTTGTCCTCGATCGAAGGGCAGTAACGCGGTCCGGTGCTGGCGATCGTGCCGTCGTACATCGGGGCGCGGTGCAGGTTGCCGGAAATGATCTCGTGCGATCGCGGATTGGTGTGAACGCTGTAGCAGGGCATCTGGGGAGACCAGCGGTGGTTTTCGATGCCTGGATACCAGGCCGCGGCGGGTTCGCCCAGCCGGTGGTCGCGGTCCGGACCGAGGAAGGAGAAGTAGAGCGGATCGGGTGAACCCGGCTGAATCTCGGTCAGCCGGTAATCGATGCTCTCGGCATCAATCCGCGGGGGCGTGCCGGTCTTTAAGCGCCCGAGCTCGAAACCGTGTTCGCCGAGATCTTCGGAGATCCCGAAGGCGGCCGGCTCCCCGGCCCGGCCGGCCTGGAACACCTGCTCGCCCATGACGATCCGGCCGTTGAGGAACGTGCCGGTAGTGATCACCACGCAGCGGCTTTGGACGGCTTCGCCATCGCCGGTCACGACTCCGCCGATCCGCCAGGAATCGCCGCCGTTAGGTTCCCAGATGAGCCGATCCACCTGGGCCTGACAGAGCACCAGGTCCCGGCAGCGCCGCAGCGCGGAGCCCATCGATTGCGAATAGAGGGCCTTGTCGCACTGGGCGCGCATCGCCCGCACGGCGGGCCCCTTGCCGGTGTTCAGGGTGCGCATCTGGAGCTGGGTTCGATCGCTGTTGCGGGCCATCTCGCCGCCCAGGGCGTCGATCTCGCGAACCAGGTGCCCCTTGGCCGGGCCGCCGATCGACGGGTTGCACGGCATGCCGGCCACCTTGTCGAGGTTCTGGGTGACCAGCATCGTGCGCGCGCCGATGCGGGCCGCCGCCAGGGCAGCTTCGCAGCCGGAGTGGCCGCCGCCGACTACAACGACGTCGAATTCGGGAACGGAGTGATTGCGCGCGGTGCTCATATCCGGGGCGGGGTTTGGGCCGGTGCGAAAATCGGCACCGGACCAGTGTGTGGGCGATTATCCCGCCCTCCCTACAGCTGCCGGCCGCGGGCCCCTGCCGGGCCCCGGTTCCCGGCTTGAGCCTGAATTAAGTGTCAGGGGCCAAAAACTTGCAACCGGCGGACGCCTTCATCCTGCCCACCGAAACCGGGGCGGCGGTCATGTTCGACGAGCGTTCGCTCAGCGCGGCCGGCGAGCTGCAGCTCGAGGTGTACGCCCCGTTCGAGCTGTCGCCGGGCGAGATCGACTACCTGCGGGCCGAGTGCCAGCAGCGCCTGGCGACCGTCCCGCAACCGCGGTCCGGGCGCATGCTGCGCCGGATTCCGGTGGCCATCGCCGAGCTGACGATCCTGGGACTGCTCGCCTACTACTTCATCGACGGGGCATTCCCGCAATGGCCGGTGTTGCTGGTGGCGGCAGCGGCCGGATTCCTCCCCTCGAGCGCCCAGCTGCTGCTGCGGCGCCGCCGCCGCGGGCGGCCGGGCCGGATCCTGACGGCCGGTCCCGGGCTGGACGGGAACTCGGTCCAGCGGATCGGGCAGATATGGGGACTGACGGCCGCCGGCCAGGCTCCGAACCACATCGATTTTGAAAATGCCGCACGTTCGATCGGATGGTTGCGGGCAGCAGCTTTCTACCGGGGTCTGCGCGATCCGGCGCAGCTCAGTCCGCTAAGTTTCAGGGCCGCTTAGATGGAAGTAATCTGCCTGGCCATCCCCCTGGCGGAAGGCACCTGGGTCAGGGTTTCGCGGGCCTCGCGGCGCCTGATGGCGATCGAACCGACCGATCTGCCCGAAACCATCAAGGTCTGCTACGGCGGCGACCGGCAGCTCGACTGGGTCGGGGTCGAACTGGCCGCCCGCGCCGAGACGCAACGTATCTTCTACGCCACCCGGCCCGGCCCGGGAACGGTGCGGCGGCGCTTTGCGGTGTTGCGAAACCTATACGAGTTCGCGCTCGGCCTGGGCCTGCTGGCCTCGGCGCAGGGCATGGCGATACCGGCCCTGGCGGGCATCTGGATGCTGGCCAAGGCCGGCCTGCGCACCCGGCGCCGCATCCCCAGGCTGGGGCGTCCGGAAAACCTGGCGGCGAGCCCGATGGTCCGCTCGGCCCATTCCGGGCTGGCCCGGTTGGGGGACCTGTTCGACGACGAAACCGACGAGCGTTTGGCATATCTGGGCGCCAGTTCGCTGGCCCGCTCGCTGGCCCTGCCGGAGGCCGAATTTCTCTACGAACAGTTCCTGGCCGAGCCGACCGGCCTGCACCCCGGGCAGGTCGACGGGGTTTGGCTGGCCCCGGCGGCCGGGCTCGACCGCCCGCTGCTGGCCGGCGGCCCGGAGGGGGATCCCGAACCGGCGGATGCCGAAATCGAGGTCATCGATGCCGGCGCGGAGCCGGTTGACGACGATCCGGACCGGAGCCCCGGCGATGGTTGAGGAAAACATCCGCATCCCGGTCGTCTACGGGGACCTGTACAAGCAACTCAGCGACGGCGCCGACTGGCAGGAGCAACTCCGCGAACTCGAACTGGCCTACGACGTTGAACGGATCGCCAGCGCGTCCGTCCAACCGGGCCTGTCGGCGGACCTGAACGTCTACACGATCGGCGGCGGAACATCCGGACGCAGCCTGGCAATCGAAATCGCCCCGCTCTCCCCCACCGGTCCCGAACGGGTGGCGGCGCGCGCGTTGATCCGGGCCCTGGGTTCGGGCTCGACCGATCGGCAGCGGCTCCTGCACGCCTGCCTGGTCCGCATCTACGTGATCGAGTTCCCCCAGGCCAGACGCAGTCGCGGCCGCACCCCGGCCGGCGGCGATTTCCTGGGGGCCGCGCTGGCTCGCTCGGGGGCGCTGGGCGTGCGCGGTTTCTGGGCCAGCTTGACCTCGCACCTCGAATCGAATCGCCCCGACGTGCTGCTCAGCCTGCGCGACGCCGGCGGAGCGCGCGGGCTGGGCGGGAACGAAGGCTTTCTCACCATCATGGCCAGCCTCCCACCCGAGGTCCTGGCGGAACTGGAGCGCCAGCTGGCGGCCGCTTACAAGCGCGACTGGCCTGGTTCGGCGGCCGCACGCGGCTACAAGCGGGCCCGGTCCCGGCTGTCGCGGCTGCGCGAGCACGAAATAGCCCGCTTCATGTCCGCCCACCTGCGGTTCGGCGGATTGCGCCGGCGCTTCCGGCCGGTGCCCGACAAATTGGTCGAGGACGAATTGGCGGTGGCCTTTACCCGCAACCTGGCCGAATTACGGGCCGCGTTCGGTGCCGGCCTGGTCCCGGCCGAACCGGGCGTCTACCTGGACCTGGGAGGGACCGGCAGCGCGGTCTCCTCGGCCGCCTTTGCGCGCTGGCGGCTGGGCGCCGACGGGCTAAGTGCCTACGGAACCATGGACGATCCGTCGCGGCGCGCAAACTTCCTGCTGGCAGCCGCCTCGGCCGTCATCGCCGGCGCCGCATCCGGCTCGCTGGATCGGCCCTAGACCATGCGCGAACCGGAAGATTTCGAGGTCTTCGAAGTTGAAGAGATCGAAGAAATCGATGAGGATCTGGCGCAGGAGCCGTCGACCGATTCGGCCGAGTCCGCGGCTCCCGGGGATGAGGCCGCCGAACCGGTAGCCGAACCCGAGCCGTCGGGCGTCGACCTGCCGGCCGCCACCTACTGCGTGGCCCCCGATCCGCTAAGCGGCGGCTGGCTGCTGGCCCACGACCGCAACCTGGCGCTGGCCGCAATGGCTGCGGGGGATCCAGACCGCGGCCTGCTCGGGCAGCGACCCGAGATGGGCGCCGGCCAAGTCGCCGAACTGGAACGGCAACTGGCACGCCGGCTCTCCGCGACCCGTCGCCGGTTCTTCGGCCAGACCGCATACCTGGTCCTGGTCGCGGTTGGTTCGCCGTTCCTGGTCGCGTCGTTGCTGGGAGCGCTCGGCCTGGCAATCGGTCCGGTGCCGCTGGTCGGCGAAGCCGTCGGCGCGTTCGTGGGCTCGGCCGGCGCCAACGTCGGCGGGCTGCCGCTGGCCGGACTGATCTGTTCGGTTCCCGGTCTGGCGCTGGTGATATCGCAGCTGCGCAAGTCCCCGCCGCTGCCGCGACTGCCCAAGAACCCGCGTCTGACGGTCGTCGATTGCGGCGCGATCGAGGACGGGTTTCTGGAAGCGGCATCGGACGTCGTCGCCGAGGCCCGCGCGCTGGTCGGCGGGCGTACGGGCCTCCCGCACAGCGATGCGCGCCGGCTGGCCGGGGTCCTGTGGCGACTGGAACGGCTGGCGCTGGAATTCGGGCTGCTGCCGGCGGCCTCCGCCTACAGCGATCTGGCCCAGGCGGTTTACGCGTTCTCCAACGGGCCGCGCGGACTGGGCGGCCGCTCCCAGCTGCGGCTCAAAAACGTAACCGCCGACTACGACCCGGATGTGAATCCGGGCGGCTCGGCCTGGCTGCAGGCGATATTCAAGCCCTTCGGCGGAATCGTCATCGCGTTGATTCTTATTGCCATGGCCGGCGTGTTCCGGCTGGCCAACGACCAGTTTGAGATCGTCCGCACCAACACCCTCTGGCAGCCGCCGGGAGCGATCAATTTCGTCGATTTGACCCGCCAGACAGTTGCCGGGGTGAATTTCGAGGGCTCGGATGCGGCGATCGCGGTGACCGGCCCCGGCTGGTACTGGGCCGCGCCGCCCCCTATGACGCGGCGCGAGCAGATCTCGAGGCTGGAGAATTCGCTCACCGTCGAAGTTGACATCGGGCAGGCCGCAAACGATGCGGTGGCAACGTTGAGCGCCCGTTTTGACTATCTGGTCAAGGAGCCGCGCGACTTTGTCGATGCGCGCCTGCGTTACGAGGATCCGGATGCCCGGGTGCGTGACGCGGTCGCCGGACTGGTCGAAGACGTGCTGGCGGCGGAACGCCAAGAACTCGAACTGACGGCGGATCCATCGGCCAGCACCGAACAGCTGCGCGATAACATGGCCGCGATCCTGGAGCAGGTAATCACGGCCTCGGCCGGGGACGAATCCCTGGACGAGCTCGGCGTGCTCCTGGTTGCGGCGCCGGAATTCGATCTGGGCGAGAAACCTAGTGTCTGACCAACAACCCGCCAGCGACGCCGCGCCGCAGAGCCCGGTGACCGCCGGCCAGATACTGCGCGACATGCGCCACGCGCACGGCTATTCGCTCGAGCAGTTGGCGGTTCTGACCCGCCTGCGCCCGGAGCGCATCGCCGCCCTCGAGCACGACGATTTCGTGCATGCCCCGTTCCGAGCCTACATCGTCGGCCACATCCGGGTTTACGCCCGGGGGCTGGGCGAGGATCCCACTCCGGCGCTGGACGCCCTGATGTTGCAACTGGGACCCCCGGCGGGCGATTCCGTCGCCCTCGAATCAGACGCCTCGGGCTCGATGCTCGGTCGTCAGCAGGTGCCCTATTTGCTCGTGGCGCTGGGCGTGGTGATTCTGGTGGTGGCCCTTTTGTTGATCGCCCGCAACAATCCCGCCGCCGAACCCGCCGAGTCCGTAGTCGCAAGCTCGCCGGCCGTCGCCGCGGTGGTCCCTGAAACAGCCGCCGCGCCTGAATTGGTGCTTGCGGTGACTGCCGACCGCGAGGCGTTTCTGGAAGCGATCGTGGATGGCGAGGTTGTTTTCAGCAGCCTGGTGGCGGCTGGCGAATTCCACACCTGGACCGGCAGCGAATCGGTCCGCATCAAGAGCGATGACGGCGGCGCCCTGCAGATCCGGGTCGACGGGGTGCCGGTCAGCGACGGCCTGACCGAGGGACGCGAACTGGATAGGACCTGGTCCCCGGCCGGCCAATAGGCCGAAAGGACTAGCCGCGGTCAGCCGTCCTCCAGTGGACGGCCCCAGGTACCGGCGAACACGAAATCTGAGATTTGACTGCGCTGGCGGGGCGCTGCCTCGCGCTCGCCAACCTCCGGCGGCAGCGTAGCGGGGTCGCCAGCGTAACCGATCGCGATCATCGAGGCCAGCTCGAATTCTTCCGGGATGTCGAACTCGGCCCGCGCGCGTTCGCGGTCGTAGCCGCCCATCTGGTGTGAAACCAGCCCGTGCGAGATCGCCTGCAGGATCAGGTTCATGGTGGCCATGCCGGTGTCGTGCAGGACGAATCTGTTCGGCCGGCCGGTTCGTGACGATGTCCGGGCCCCGGCCGAGATGATCAGCACGGCGGCATTGCGGGCCCAGGAATTGCCGTCGAAGAGGCAGGCCTCGGCCTTGGCCCGGGCCTGCGGGTCGCTGCGGTCAAAGACCAGGTAGCGCCAGGGCTGGTCGTTGAATGACGAGGGGGCCCAGCGGGCGGCCTCCAGCAGCGTCGTCAGGGTCTCAGGGTCGATTTCCCGGTCCGGATCGAATGCCCGGGGACTCCATCGCTGCCTGATTTCATCGATCAGCGGCCGGGATGTTTTGGCCGGTTTGGCCGGAATCGCGTCGTTTTGCATTTGAAGCTTCCTTAGCGGATGTGGTTTCGGAGTCTGGCGGCCGGGAGTCGGCCCGCGTGCGGGCAATTAGCGAGTGGCAACGCTCAAATCGAATCGCCGATTCGTTGGCATGGGGGTGCGGATTTTCCGGAACCGCGGTTCCCGACCGGCGTTTATTCTTCGGATTCGCAGTTGATCATCCAGTTGGTGCCGAATTTGTCGATGCAGGCACCGAAATAGGATCCCCAGAACATCTCGCCGATCGGCATCGTGACGGTGCCGCCGCCGCTCAACATGCCGAAGACCCGGTCGGCTTCGCCGCGGTTGGGAGGAGCGTAGGAGATGGACATGCTGCTGGTAGGCGGGACCGCCGAGCCGTACGCCGACGGCACGTCGCTTCCCATCAGCACGCTTTCGCCGATCGGCAGCGAAACGTGCATGACGTTCTCGATTTCATCGGGGCTCACTTCCATCTCCATGTCGTCCGGAGCCTCGCCGAAAGTCTCAAAAATCGAAAAATCACCGCCGAACACCGAACGGTAGAACTCGAATGCTGCCCGGCAATTGCCGCCGAAATGCAGGTACGGGTTGAGAGTCATGGTCACCTCAAGGGACAGTAATTGAGCGGGATCTCGATCATCGGCCGCACCGCAAATGAACGGCCGTGTCGCGGCCGAGTCAATCCTAGCCGCCTACGTCTTCGGGCGCGATCGCCACGGACTTGATCACGGCGTAGCAGTCCACCCCAGCCGCAAGGCCGAGAGCCGATTCAGAACGTCTGGTTATGCGGGCCAGCAATCGACCCGCGCCGGTCTGGACCGAAACGATCGCGCCCGGACCACGCCCGGTGCGGATCCCTACGACCCGCCCGGGGAGTACGTTTAGGGCCGAAATGTCCTCGGGGCGCCCGCGGGAGATCAATACCTCGTGGGCGGCCACGCGGACTCGGATGGCGGCGCCGGGCGGGTGCGGAACGCGGGGCAGAAAGAGGAGGACCTCTCCGGCTTCAAGTTCGCTCAGCCCGTCGTCGTGATGACGCCGCACGGTTGCCTCGAGCACCGCTCCGGCGGCGCGGACTCCCAGTGGGGTTACCTGCGGATCGCCCAGCACCTGCAGCGCCGGACCCTGACTGACGACCCTCCCGTCGCTAATAGCCACGACAGTAGTCGCCAGGCGCGCGACCTCGGCGGCGGAGTGGCTCACGTACAGGATCGGGACCGATACCTCGTCGCGCAAACGCTCGAAGTAGGGGAGGATTTCGGTCTTGCGGGGCTCGTCGAGCGCGGCCAAAGGCTCGTCGGCAAGGATGATGCTGGGCTCGGCCAGAAGCGCCCGCCCGATGGCGACCCGCTGCTTCTCGCCGGCCGAAAGCCGGGCGGGGCGACGCTGCAGCAGGTCGCCGATGCCCAGCATTTCCACCACCCGATCCAGGCTTGAGTTGGTGACGCGGCGACGGGCGAACCAGCGCCCGTAAAGGAGGTTCTGCCGGACCGAGAGGTGCGGGAACAGCCGGTCCTCCTGGAATATGTAGCCGAGCCGGCGTTTATGGGGCGGAAGGTCGATCCGGAGGGCGTTGTCGTAGAGCACGCTGTCGCCGACCGCCACGCGTCCTTCATGCGGCCGCAGCAGTCCGGCGACGACGTTGACGATCGACGTCTTCCCGGATCCGGACCGCCCGAACAGCACGGTTATTCCGGGCGGGGCTGCGAAGTCGACGTCGAGGCCGAAACGGTCGAACCAGTGCCGCATCCGCACTTCCAGGATCATTGCCCGGAGATCCTCCGCGCTACCCGCCGGGAAAGGGTTTCGGACAACGCCAGCGCCAGCATCGCCACGATGACCGAGATCACGACCAGGCGCAGGGCCGCAGCCTCGCCGCCAGGCGCCTGCAGAAACGCATAAATGGCCGTCGCCAGCGTGGTCGTCTCGCCGGGAATGCTGGCCGCGAAGGTGATGGTGGCGCCGAATTCCCCCATCGCCCGCGCAAATGCCAGGACCGCGCCGGTGAGCACCCCGGGGAGGATCAGCGGGAACGTGATGGTCGCAAACACCCATGGCCCGGATGCGCCCAGGGTGGCGCCGGCCTGTTCCAGGCGCGGATCGACCGATTCGACTGCCAGCCGGATCGCGCGGACCATCAACGGGAACCCCATGACCGCCGCCGCCAGCGCCGCCCCCGTCCAGCGGAACGCGAGGACCAGGCCAAGGTCCTCAAGAAATCCCCCCACCGGCCCGCGCGAACCAAGCAGCAACAGCAACAGCAGTCCGGTCACCACCGGCGGCAAAACCAGGGGCAGGTGTACCAGCACGTTGAGCAGCCCCTTGCCCGGAAAGCTCCACCGCGCCAGAGCGTAACCGGCCAGGACTCCCGGCGGTAGGCTCACGAGCGTGGCCAGGACCGAGATTCGCACGGTCAGCGCCAGCGCGTCCAGCTCCGACGGGCTCAATCCGAACATCTGGCCCGATCAGCCGGCGGTGAATTCAAACCCGTGTTCTTCAAACGCCGAGCGCGCCTGCGGTCCGCGCAGGAATCGGAGAAAGCCGGACCTGGCGGGGTGGGTGCTGGCGGACACGGCGGCCGCGGGGTAGCGAATCGGCGGATGGCTCCGGGACGGAAAGGTGCCGATGACCGTGACGTTGTCATCGGCCAAGGCGTCGGTGCCGTAGACGACCCCCAGCCGCGCCTGGCCGGTGGCCACCAGGGCCAGCGCGCCGCGGACGTTGTCGGTCTGGGCCAACCGCCGGGCGACCGAGTCCCACAGGCCGAGCGTCCTTAGCGCCGCCTTGCCGTAAATTCCCGCCGGAGCGGCATCCACGAACGCCATCGCCATCCGGCCTTGGCCCAGCAAGCCGGAAAGGTCAAGGTCCGGCCCGATCGCGACCGGTTCGGCGTCCCTGCCGTGGGCAATCAAGACCAGTGAATTCGACAGCAGGTCAAACCGGGAACTCGGTTCGATCAGCCCCTCCCGTTCGAGGGAATCCATCCAACCAGGGTTAGCGGAAACGTAGACGTCGGCGGGAGCGCCGTGGCGGATCTGCTGGGCCAGGGCCGAGGATCCGCCGGGCGCTACTTTGACCCGTTGCCCAGCCTGGCCGGCGAAACGGTGGGCAACGTCGGCGAGCGCGTCCCGGGCACTGGCCGCGGCAAACACAGTCAGATCGACATCCGGCGCGCAGCCTCCGAGCGCCAAAGGCAGTCCCAGTCCGATCCCGAGCGAAAACCCGAGGATGCGGCGTCGGGGCCAGGTATTGACCCGGCCGGTCGACGCTGAATCAGGAGTTCGGAAATCCCCTGGTTTCGGGTGCGGTGCCCGGTTTGCACCCGCACGAACGTCCGCGTCCTGCGACCAACTCTGGTCCAGTTCCGGCCCCTCCGTTAGCTGCCTGAGGCGAATTCGATTTGATGCGGATCGAATCCGCCATCGAATTCTCGGGATTCCCTGGTGGTCGACATTTGCAGGTTGGGCAACAATATCGGGCGCGGCCCGTCAGGTGTGCGACCGTGCCGATCGGCCTCAAAAGACCGCTGCGGATGACAGCTGAAGTACGGTCCGAATCGGCCGAGCGGGATGATGGGCCTGGGAAAGGGGGGACTGTTCGTTGGACCGGCAAGGATCTTCGCCGGGCGGCGAATCCGCCTTCCGACCGCGCCTGCTGGTCACGGTCCACGACGTGGCGCCGCCCTTCGCCGAGGGCGTGGGCAGATTGCTGGAGGAGCTCGACCGGCTGCAGATCGAGCGCCGGGTCCTGAAGGTCATTCCCAATCTGGACGGTCGCTGGCCGCTGACCGAGGACCGGCGGTTGTGCTCGCTGCTGCAGCGCGAGGTCGCCAGGGGCAACGAAATCGTGGCTCACGGCTGGACGCATTCGGCCCGCGGCCCGCTGCGGGGCTCCCCGCGGCAACGTTTCCTGGGGGCCCGATTCGCGCCCCAGGCCGCCGAATTCCTGACCCGCTCGGCCGGATCGGCTCAGCGCGCGGCCGAGTCCGCGCGCACGGTCCTGGCCGATGCGCTGGGAGTTGAGCCGCGCGGGTTCTGCGCCCCGGGATGGCTGCTGAACGACGCCGGCCGGACCGGAGTTGCGGCAGCCGGGTTCGGGTACCTGATGGAGCAGTCGAGACTGCGCGACCTTGCCACCGGACGGACGGTGCTTACTCCCTGGCAGGGGTTCATGGGAGTCGGCGGGATCCACGAATGGCTTGTCCAACTAGGCAACGGCGCAATCGCGGTCGGGGCTCGCATCGCCTGGGATGGCCTGGAGCGGTGTCCGAACGTGAAGGTGTTCCTGCATCCGCAAAACCTGGCCGGCGGCGGCGCGCTGGACCGGGTGCTCGAGCGACTCGAATCGTTAAAGAATGGTCGCCAACTGGTCACGGCCGGTCAGCTCCTGGACCTTGCCGATCCGGCGACGGCCGCCGCGGACTCGCCGGATCGAATTCACTCGCCTTCGATAACAGTCGTGATTCCGGCCCTGAATGAACAGGCGCATGTGGCCCGGGCGCTGGATTCGGTGCGTCGGCAGCGATACCCGGCCGACCGACTGGAAGCCGTCCTGGTGGACAACGATTCCAAGGATGACACGCTCGCCGAAGCTGAAAAAATCGCCGCGGCCTGGTCAGCGCAGGGCCCGGGCGCGCCGCGCCTGCAACTGCTGAAGGAGACCGGCAGCGGCGCCGCGCGGGCGAAGAATTCGGGGGCCACCGCCGCCCGCGGCGAGGTGCTCATTTTTCTGGACGCCGATTCAACCCTGGGGGTCAACGTCGCCGGCGCCGTCGCCGCCGCCTGGCGGAGCGGAGCCCGCGGCGGGAGCATCAAGGTGCTCGCCGATTCCGACGACGTCTGGGAACGCGGCTTCTTCGGGGTGATGGAATTCGGGAAGGCGTTGCTGGGCGTGCACTGCCAGATGGGCTACCTGGACCGGGGGCTGTTCGCGCGGCTGGGCGGATTCAGGCGTGACCTGCGGCTGGCCGAAGACGTGGATCTGATGCGCCGCGCCGCGCGCTGGCTGCGCTTCGACGGCGGGCGCCTGCAACGGGTCGGGGCGATGCCGCTGGTAGGCGATGAATCCGACGAGGGGCTCTGCATCATGACCTCGCCGCGCCGACTTCGCGGCATGCCCTGGCGGCTGGGGATGTTCTGGATGCTGCTGCGCTGGTCGCTCGGGTTTCTGGGCATCGGCCGCGGGCGCTACCCGGCCGGTGGGCCGGCTCCAAATGCGCCGCCGCCGCCTACCCCGAGCCGTCGGGTCGCGATGGCGATCCTCAGATTGGTGTTGCTAACGGCGGCGCATCGATCCCCTGGCCGGCCGGCCGGACTGCTTTGGATCTGGTGGTTGTGGGACCGTCTCTATGTCCGCTGGCACGGGCTTCGGCCGGTCAGCGAGGGAAGCGTCCTCTACTACGGATTCGAAACCTACCGCGCACCGCGGCCGGTGCGGTTGGGCGACGGGACCACCGTTGCCCGCGGCGATCGGATATGTCGGATACATATGCGCAACGAGGTGCTGGCCGGGTCCGAATATGCGTTGCTCGGGAAACGCGCCTGGGGATTCATCAGGGCGATGCGCCGGGACCTGGCGGTTCTGACCGAAAACGCCGAATCGGGCGCTTTCAGCAAGCGGGACGCCGGATTCGTAGCGGTGACCGGCGCCACCCTGCTGTTCCGGGGTGCCCGCCGGATGGGGTTTTCGGTCTGGCCCCGGCCGCGATCCTGGCGCAGCGAAATCGAGCGCATTTACCTACTGGGGCTGCTGGCCCTCTACCGGCGCGACTCTGAGACCGACCGCGAATTGCTGGCGGAGGGTCAGTCGTCGTCGGCGACGGTGTCGGCGAACGTCCCCGAGTACGAACTCGGCGAGGTCTGGATCGGGCGCAGGTCGCTGGGGTGGTCCCGATCGAGTGGGGCGTCCAGCGTCGCATGATGCGATGGCGATGTCTTTTCTTGCTCCACCCCGGCAAGAAATCCGGCGCGGGCATTCCTCGGGGATTTGATTACCCAGGCGCCTAAAGCGCGCGAGCGGATTCGCCGCCGCTTCGCCGCCGCTTAATTCGACGATGCTTCCGGGCGCTCCGTGCGCGCGGTTCCTGCCCGGCAGTCGCCGGACCGGTGCCGCTAAGCGCCGTCGACAACAACCATGTTGATGTTTGACGAGCGTGATCGCAGGTCGTCCAGGGCGGTGTACTCGGGCGACTGCAACCAGGTCCCAACCTGCTTGACATCGCCGAATTTGAGGACCGCCAGGCGCCCGGGCGACCAATCGCCGAGAACTACGTCGATTTGACCGCCGCGCACAACGAACTGGCCGCCGTGCGAATCCACGGTCGACGTCACCCGCTCCCTGAATTCCCGGTAGAGCGCTTCGTCCAAGATTTCGACGTCGATGATTACGTAGGCAGCCATTGCTCCTGCACCTCCCCATCCCGAGAAACGTGCGGTCAGTCTATCGGCCACTTGCGGACCCGGACCTTCGCGCGGCCCTCTTACGGGCCCTGCGGTCGGAAGGGTCTCTCCCGGCTATGTCGGCGGAATGCGCGGGAGACCGTGTTCCGGCGGTGCCACGTCGCCCGTTTCGGTGGCGCATGCGGGATTCGAACCCGCGGTCTTCGCCTTGAGAGGGCGATGTCCTGGGCCGCTAGACGAATGCGCCGGATTGGGATTCTAGCTGCGCCGCAATTTTGTAAGCGCGGGGCTTTCTAGACTCATGACGACCTTAAGTTTCAAGCCCCCGCGGCGCCCGGAAGTGAACTGAACTTGCTGGAACGACTTTCCGAACGGCTGGATGCCGTAATCAAGAAGGTCTCGGGCCGCGGCCGAATCCGCGAGAGCGACATCAAAGCGGCGATGCGCGAGGTCCGGGTCGCTTTGCTGGAAGCGGATGTTCAACTGGGCGTGGCGCGCGATTTCGTGCGCTCGGTCGGCGAGCGCGCGGTCGGACGCGAGGTCCTATCGAGCGTCTCCCCGCGCCAGCAGCTGATCAAGATCGTCCACGACGAACTCACCACCCTGCTGGGCGGCCAGGCCAGTGAACTGGCCCCGGCCAAAGCCGGCGGACGCCGGATCCTGATGGCCGGGCTGCAGGGTTCGGGCAAGACCACCAGCGCCGCCAAGCTGGCCCTGCAAATCAAGGAGTCGGGACGCCAGCCGGTGCTGGTGGCCTGCGATCTCAAACGCCCCGCGGCGATAGAGCAGTTGCGGACCCTGGCCGGCCAGATCGATGCCCCGGTCCACTCCGAATCGGTCAATTCGAAACCCGAGCACGTGGCCCGCAACGGGGTGCGCAAGGCCGAGGCGCTGGGCGCCTCGGACGTGATTGTCGACACCGCCGGACGCCTGCAGATCGACGGCGACCTGATGGACGAGGTGGAGCGCGTCGCCCGCCAGATCGACCCCACCGACGTCCTGCTGGTTGTGGATGCGATGACCGGGCAGGAAGCAGTCAACGTGGCCAGCGAGTTCCACCGCCGCCTGAAACTGACCGGCCTCGTGCTGACCAAGCTCGACGGCGACGCCCGCGGAGGGGCCCTGCTTTCGATCCGGGCGGCCACTGGGGTGCCGATCAAGTTCATCGGGTCGGGCGAAAAGATCGAACCCCTGGAACGCTTCCACCCCGACCGACTGGCCTCGCGGATTCTGGGCATGGGCGACGTGGTGACCCTGGTGGAGAAGGCCCAGGCCAGCATCGATGCCGAGGCTGCGGCGCGGATGGAGAAAAAACTGCGCAGCGCCAGCTTCGACCTGACCGACTTTCTGGAACAGATTGACCAGATCGAGAACATGGGTTCGCTATCCCAGGTAGCCAGCCTGATCCCGGGCATGTCGCGGCTCGCTGGCCAGGACAAGATCCAGGAAGCGCTTTCCGGGCGCGAGCTGGACCGAACCAAGGCGATCATCCTGAGCATGACGCCCACCGAGCGCGCCGACCCGTCCATCATCAACGGTTCGCGCAGGCGCCGGATTGCGGCCGGGTCGGGGACCAGCCCGCGCGACGTGAACCAGTTGCTGAACCAGTTCACGACGATGCGCAAGATGATGCGCCAGATCGCGCGCGGGCGCATGCCCAACTTCCCGGGCTTTTCGCCCTTCGGCTAGCGGTGCGGCGGGCGCGATAATCGACCCGGCCATCGCCGGCGCCTAGCTGCGCGCCCGAAATCACCCGCCGCCCCCTCTCCCACACCGGATGCACCGCCATGCCTGACGCCTTCTTCGGAGTAATCGGCGGCAGCGGCTTTTACGACATCGAAAACGTGACCGGGTTGGAAGAGGTCGCTATCGACACACCTTTCGGTCCGCCCAGCGACAGTTACCTGGTGGGCGAACTGGACGGGATCCCGGTCGCCTTTCTGCCGCGGCACGGGCGCGGCCACCGCATATCTCCCACGCACTTGAATTCCCAGGCCAACGTCTGGGGATTCAAACAGCTGGGGGTCACCTGGCTGCTCGGAGTCTCGGCCGTGGGCAGCCTGCGCGAGGAGATTGAACCCCGCCACATCGTGGTGCCCGACCAGCTGATCGACCGCACCCGTTCGCGCCCGCTCACTTTCTTCAACGATCCGGGCCTGGTGGTCCATGCCGGAATGGCCGATCCCTTCTGCCCGGTGCTTGCAGATCTGGTAGCTTCCGCCGCCGAAACCGCCGGCGCCCGGGTCCACCGCGGCGGAGCCTACGTCTGCATCGAGGGGCCGCAGTTTTCGACCAAGGCCGAATCGGAGATCTTCCGCGGCTGGGGCGCCTCGGTGATCGGGATGACCGCGGTCCCCGAGGCCAAGCTTGCCCGCGAGGCCGAACTTCCCTTCGCGCTGCTGGCCCTATCCACCGACTACGACGTCTGGAAGGACGAGCCGGTGACCGCCGCGCTGGTGGTCGCCAACATGGCCGCCAATTTGAAGGTCGCCCAGCAGGCGGTGGTGAATCTGGCCAGCATGCTGCCGGCCGGCAACGAAACCAGTCCCGCGCCCACCGCGCTCGACGGGGCTATCCAATCCGACCCCGGCCTGCTCAGCGACGAGCTGCGCGGCAAGTACGGGCTTTTGATCGATCGCGCGCTTTCAGCCTGAACAAACACAAGACAAGGATCCCGATGGCCACCGCAACCGAACTTCCCGTGGACTGCGATATCGCCGACCCGAACCTGGCCGACGCCGGACGCGACATGATCGAATGGGCCGATTCTTCGATGCCGGTCCTGGCCCGCATCCGCGAGCGCTTCGCCTCCGATAAACCGCTCGCAGGCCTCTCGGTAGCGGCCTGCCTGCACGTGACCACCGAAACCGCCAACCTGATGCGGACGCTCGACGCCGGCGGCGCCGAGATCGCCCTGTGCGCGTCCAATCCGCTCTCGACACAGGACGCGACCGCGGCGGCGTTGGTCCGGCATTACGGGATCAGTGTGTACGCCCGCTGCGGCGAAGACAACCAGACCTATTACCGGCACATCGACAGCGTGCTCGACCGCGGCCCGCACCTGACCATGGACGACGGCGCCGACCTGGTCTCGCGCATCCACCAGCGGCGCCGGGATCTGATCCCGCAGATCATCGGCGGGACCGAAGAGACGACGACCGGAGTCGTGCGCCTGCAGGCCATGCATGCCGACGGCCAGCTGGCCTATCCGATCATGGCCGTCAACGAAGCCGACACCAAGCACCTGTTCGACAACCGCTACGGAACCGGCCAGTCGACCATGGACGGGATCCTGCGCGCCACCAACAAGCTGATTGCCGGTACACGTTTCGTCGTGTCCGGTTACGGCTGGTGCGGGCGCGGCCTGGCCGCCCGGGCCGCCGGCATGGGCGCCAACGTGATCGTGACCGAAGTCGACCCCACGAGGGCCCTGGAAGCGGTCATGGACGGATACCAGGTCCTGCCGATCGGCGAAGCCGCCCGGGTCGGTGACATCTTCGTTACCGTCACCTCGAACAAGAACGTGATAGACGCCGACCATCTCAGGGTGATGAAGGACGGGGCCATACTGGCCAATTCGGGCCATTTCGATGCCGAAATCAACGTCCGCGCGCTGGCCGAGCTGTCCCAGTCCAAACGGACCCTGCGGCCGCTGCTGGACGAATACATGATGCCGGACGGTCGGCGTCTGCGCCTGCTGGCCGGCGGCCGATTGGTCAACCTGGCGGCGGCCGAAGGCCATCCTCCGGGTGTGATGGACATGAGTTTTGCCAACCAGGCCCTGGGCGCCGAATACATGTGGGAGCGGGCCGGCCAGATCGAGCCGCAGGTAGTCGGCGTCCCTGCCGAGATCGACAAAGACGTCGCTCGCCTGAAGCTGTCCAGCATGGGCATCGCAATCGATTCCATGACCGCCGAACAGGCGCGTTATGCCACGTCCTGGGAAGAGGGCACATGAACGACAAGGCGCAACCATGAGCGTGAACCTGATCGCTGCCGACCGGTTTCTATTCACTTCGGAATCGGTCTCCGAAGGCCATCCCGACAAGGTCTGTGACCAGATCTCGGATGCCGTTGTCGACGCGCTGCTGGAACGGGATTCGAATTCGCGGGTCGCCTGCGAAGTTGCCGCCTCAAACAAGGGCCTCTACGTGCTCGGCGAAGTCACCTGCAACCTGAACGGCCAGGACCTGGATTCGCTGGTCGTGGGGATCGTGCGTTCGATCGTGGCCGAGATCGGTTACACCAGCCTGGAACTGGGCATGGACGCCGGCAGCGTTCCGGTCAACGTGCTCCTGAATCCGCAATCGGCCGATATCGCCCAGGGCGTAGACCGCGCAAACCCCGACGAGCAGGGCGCCGGCGACCAGGGAATGATGTTCGGCTACGCCTGCCGCGAGACCGATGAGCTTATGCCGCTGCCGATAACCCTGGCGCATCGCTTAACGCACCGCCTGAGCCAGGTTCGCAAATCCGGGCAACTCCCATTCCTGCGACCCGACGGCAAGAGCCAGGTCACGGTCGAGTACCGTCACGGCCGGCCCGAGCGCGTGTCCAACGTGGTCATCGCCGCCCAGCACGACCCCGACGTGTCCGACGACTCTCTGAAAGAGATGATCGAACGCCACGTGGTCGCGGCCGTAATAGATGATTCCTACCTTGACGGCGCCTCCGAAATCCTGATCAACGGGACCGGCAGATTCGTCGATGGCGGTCCCGGCGCCGACGCCGGCCTGACCGGACGCAAGATCATCGTCGACACCTACGGAGGCATGGCCCGGCACGGCGGCGGAGCGTTCTCCGGCAAGGACCCCTCCAAGGTCGACAGGTCCGGGGCGTACATGTCGCGCTACGTTGCCAAGAACCTTGTCGCGGCCGGCCTGGCGGACCGGGCCGAGGTGCAGCTGGCCTACTGCATCGGTGTCGCCAAACCGGTCTCGGTGAACGTTGAGACTTTCGGGACCTCGCAGCTGGCATCCGGGGACCTGGATCGCCTGGTGAGGGAGAACTTTGACCTGCGCCCCCAGCGGATCATCAGCGGCTTGGGCCTGCGGCGCCCGATTTATCGGGCGGTGGCCGCCTACGGTCACTTCGGTCGCCCCGACCTGCAGCTTCCCTGGGAGCGGACCGATCGCGCCGGTGCCTTGCGGAAAGCCGTCGGATTGACATAATCGCCAAATACAGGCTGGCGCCGGCTCTCCGCCGGGCAGCTGGGAGTGGCGTTGTCGGTACGAACGCGGGCCGCTCCGTGGCCGGGACAGTCCAGATTGCTGCCAATTAAGGTAACGAGAGCTGCCGGAGCGGCGTTTTGCAAATTAAGAGCGAATGGGGGCAGGACCAATTAGCTCGGCGCGGACACCCGACGAGCTGGATGAACTGATTCGACGCTCAGTTGAACTTGATCGCGAAGCGTTCGGTCTCGTTTATGAGGAATTTTTCCCGCAGATCCACCGGTTTATCGAGTACCGGATCGGCGGCAACCGGCACATCGCCGAAGACTTGGCCAGCCACGTCTTCATGCTGGCGTTGCGGGCGATTGGCAAATACCAACACCGCTCGGTGGCCGGGTTCAGGGGCTGGATATTCCGGATCGCGCGTAACGCCATCGCCGACCACTTCCGACGAAGCCAGGACCTGGCCTACGACATCGAGTCGCACGCCCGGCACCTCGTTGACGAAAGCGACGACTACGAACGCATCGCCACCTCGGACATTCTGGGTCGCGCCCTTGACGCCCTCACGCCCGAGCAGGCCGAGGTGATTGCGCTGCGGTTCACTCAAGACCTCTCGCACCGCGAAATTGCCGCGATAGTCGGAAAAAAGGAGAACGCGGTCCGGGCGCTGCAATTTAGGGCGATCGCGACGCTGCGACGCCGCCTTCAGGAGCTGGATCCGTGAACCGCTCCGAGCGCGCCATCGCCGCACTGCTGGATTCCTATCTGGACGAAAAGGCGGACCGGCAAGAGCTGATATCGCAGAATCCGGACCAGGCCGAAGATCTGACCGCCTACCTGGCTGTGGTCGACGAGCTTCGGGCCGCTCGCCCGCCCGACCCCGATCCGGAAACGGTTCAAATCCGGCGCCGCGAATTCGAGTTGCAGGTAGAAAGCTACGCCGCCGAGCGGCCCGACACGGGCCTTCTGCGGACGCTGCGCGGCTGGGCCGAATCGCTGTTCGCCCAGACCAGAGTCGCGGCGGTAGCGCTCTCGCTGGTCGTGGTGGTCCTGGCCGGTAGCGGGGTGTCGGCGGCGGCCCTAGTGGCTCCGCCGGGGAGCCCGCTGTACGGCTACAAGCTCACCGTTGAACGGGCGGCAATCCAGCTCACCGACGAAAAGGACCGACCGGCCACCTACATCGAACTTGCCGAGCGCCGCATCTCCGAATTGACCTCGCTGGGTCCCGACGCCTCGCCGGATGTCGTCGCCAAGGTCTCGGCCTCGTACCAGATGCTTGTCGAAGACGGGCTGGAAGCGATCAATTCGCTGCAGGGTTCGGGAGATTTCAATCCCGAGAACGCGATCATCAATTACGAGCAGCGGGTGCGCCAGCACGGCGAGCAACTGGAAACGTTCGCGGTCGACGTCGAGCCGGTGAACAACACGCTCGAATTGATCCAGCAGCTGGTCTCCGGCCCGTTGCTGGCCGGCGCCGGCCCGTCGAATGGCGGCCCCGGGGCCGCGGCGGGGCCGCCCCCCCCGCCCGCCCCGGGGGGGTATACACAACTCCGGGCCCCCGCGCCAAGAGGCAAGCGCGGTTGGCGGGGGGGG
>VXNJ01000013.1 GCA_009840625.1 Chloroflexota bacterium
GCTTGCTCACAGTCTACACCCCAACCGGCATCCCGACTTTTGAGACAGGCTCTTTCGGGAAGCGCACGCCCAGCCCGGTTCCAGCAAGCGGCGCGGTACTCTCGTCCATGGTGAACGTTGCCGTCGTTCCTTTACTGGATGACTTGGCAGGCGTGGTCCCGCGCCACGTTGGGCACACGCGGGTGAATCGCTGCCCCGCGCTTCCCGTTGTCGGCCGTTGAGTGGCTCCGGTCTCGTCCCTCCGGCCATCAGGGATGGAACCGAACCGGAAGAGGTGGATGGGAAGCGTCGGAGCATCGATGACGAGCAGCCCTGTCCGGTCGAACACTGGAGACCTGGTGGGTCGCGTCCCCGCAATCTCACTGTCAAATTTCACCACCCGTCGGGCCCGCTGGACGCCGTGGCGGGTGGAAAGGGCGCGGTGGCCGCCGACTCCATGGGGTGAATATCCTTCAGCTGATTTCCGGCTGTCGTGCCCGTCAGGTGTGAAGCGTGCTCCGGGAGTTCTGCAACGCCAGGAGCGACCGCGATGACCTCGACCATCCCGCCGGAGTGTCGTTGATCCGGAAGGGCGGATTCAACGGCCACGAACAGGGGACCCCCAATCAGAGGCGGCTGAATTCCAGTTTAGAGATTTTGTCATTGCCAAGTTGGAGATGATAGCTCCGGCGGCTTGGACCCGGTTCCCCATCGGCAACGACGCCGGCCACCGCCCCTATGGGCAAAAACAAGCCCGGTGTGATGCCGGACCCGTGTACAGAGATTGGCGTGACTTTTATTTCCAAAAGTCAGAGGCAGATCTGAACTTGAAAAGGGCAAAAATCAGGACTTTCGGGCCGGTTCTGCGAGCGCTTGGGTGAAAGGGACGGTTCCGGCGAAGTTTTGAAAATAAAAGTGGCCCCGGGGTCGTCTGTCCTGACATCGCGGCTGGCGCTTCCCTTGGCGAAGCCGCCACCGGCCCGGCGCGTCCAGGACACCGGCGACCGGCCCCTACCGGACGGGACACGATGGAGCACAGTTGCAGAAGGCCGATTGTCGCCACGGGGTTCTGTACCCTGACCACTACCCCCAGCACTCCCGCAGACCCTCCGCCACGCCGATGGACGGGACGCCGGCAACCGGCTCTCCGGCCACCAGCGCCGCGCCGGTGTCGTGAAAGTCCAGCCCCGGCGTGTTCTCCGGCTTCTCGCCCGTCCTGGCGTGCTCCGCCACTGCCTCCACTCCCAGCCGCGCCATCTCCAGCGGGTACTGCATCACCGTGGCCCCGAACTCGCCCGCCGCCACCCGCCTCACTCCGGCGCAGCCGCCGTCAATGGTTACGATCAGCACGTCCTCGTCCAACCCCAAGTCTGCTAGCGCCGCGTATGCCCCCGTCGCCGCCGGCTCGTTGATGGCGTACACCAGGTTGATGGACGGGCGCTGGCCGATGAGTTCCTCCATCGCCCTGCGCCCTCCCTCCTCCGTGCCCATGGTCACTCCGCGGCCCATGATGCGGGCGTCGTCCTCATCGCCGATCTTCCCAGCGTCCTTTACGTCGATGCCGTAGCCCTTCAGAAAGCCCTGGTTGCGCAGCACGTCCACCGACACCGGCGTAGGGTAGCCGTCCAGCGTTGCAATGTTCGCTTCCCCGCCATCCGCCTCCAGCCTGGCCCTCGCCCACCGGCCAATCAACTCCCCGGCCCGGAAGTTGTCCGTGGCGAAGGTCCCGTCCACCGCGTCCCATTGCTCGAAGGGCGTGTCCAGCGCAATCACCAGCGTCCCGGCCTGCCGCGCTTCCCGCACGGCATCGCGGAGGGCCATGGGGTCCGAGGGCGTGAGCAGGATGCCGTCGGCGCCGTCCTCCACCAACTCCGCCATCGCCCGCGCCTGGCTCTCCCAGTCGCCGTCATGTTCCCCCGTGTAGGCGCGCAGCTCCACGTCCAGCTCATATGCCCGCTGCCGCGCTCCCTCTTCCATGGCGACGAAGAACGGGTTCCCATCGGTCTTGGTGATCAGCCCCACCATCACTTCATCCGCGTCGGTGGACACCCCGCCGTTGCCGCACCCGGCGGCCAACAGTGCGAACACGCAACTCGCCAGCGCCGCAATTCCTGCCCAGTGGTTTACCTTTGTCAATTGCTCACCTCCCACGTGTTACGGGACAGAGGCGACGCTCCGTGTCGTTGCCCAGGGACTGCCGCGCATGGCAATCTGCCGCCCGCCGCGCCGCACCATCCTATTGCCCGAAACCCGCGTCGCGCAACACCTCTCCGGCACCGAACTTGCCCCCCTACTCCGAAAGCCGACCGATGCTCCCATTGCCGTGTGTTTGCCCGGCGTCAGCGTCAGCACCGTTCCGGCCATGCCACCGGCCATGCCAGCGGCCCCCAGACCGGCGGACCCGTCCGCGAGCCGGCGGGAGCCTGACGCATCAGACTGCAATCGCCCGGACTGATTTCCGCAGTGGGCGCCCTGAAAGGAGAAATGAAAGGATTGCAGAATACAATCCTGGGGGTATTTCCTACGGGAAATGAGCGTTGGGGGCGGCTTTTGGGGGATTGCCGGGTCAGCAATTTACTGCGGGTCCATAATCACTTTATTGCAGGGATTGCAGTGCGGAGATTGTAGTTTCGACCCATGGTGAAAGCCTGGAACGATGCTGACGCCGCCTTGGAGGTGAACCACCATCCGGAGATTGAGCCGGACGCTCCCTATCGGAGGTTGTCCTATTGGACCTGCGGGATGCCCTAGTGGAGGAACGGGGTCGGGCGCCCGCCGCCGAGAGACTGGGCATGAACCAAAGGACCGTGGCGGTCTGCTGCGGCTGTCGGCAGGCGTCCCGGCGGGTGCGGCAGGCGGTGCCTGAATTCAGGGATGCGGGCGTCGCAGGCGGCAACGCCTCGGTTTCAGCGGACGGTTGTCGCTCCTCCCTGACCGTAGATGATTACACCGGGAGCAACGTCCACGGCTACTACCTCCAACTGAAACGCCCGTTTCGCCCCCCGTCCGACACGACAAAGTGCAATCGCTGCGGAACCCTATCCACAGTGGCAACCCCGTAAGGTAATCCAAACCGCTTGACGGAAGGCCGCCGGCAGGATGTCGAAGCTGGATCGACCCGGACGCGGCGCTTGGCACCGTGCTTGGGTCAAACGACCTTTTCGCGGCCTCGTGTCGGTTTATGGCGCCGGTTGCATTGCATTTCTCGCGCCGGGGGACGTGCCAGGGCCCGGTGTGACGGCATACCCGCGTACAGAGATTGGGAGGAATGCCCTTTTGAGCCTGTCTCAAAAGTCGGGATGCCGGTTGGGGTGTAGACTGTGAGC
>VXNJ01000014.1:0-2896 GCA_009840625.1 Chloroflexota bacterium
CCCCCCCCCCCCCCCCCCCCCCCCCCCCCGCCCCGCCGCCGCCCCCCCCCCCCCCGGCCCCCCCGACGCTCGCAGGCCCGCGCTTAGATGGCGGGAGCCTGCCGGGGCCGGCCGGGGAGCGGACGGCCCCCTTTTCGATCAGATCCAACCCCCGAGGTGACCGATGGCAGATCCTGAGATCGCAAAACGCGCCCAGAAGTTGATGGCGGACATTCGCCAGCTACGGGGGCGTCTTTGACCATCCCGGCAAGCTAGACCGGGCCGAAGAGCTGGAGGCGCAATCTGGCGCCGACGGTTTCTGGAGCGACCCGCAGGCGGCGGCGGAAACGATGCGCCGCATTTCGCAGCTGCGCACCGAGCTCGATTCATGGCAGCAGCTGGAAGGCGAAATCGCCGACGTCTGCGAGATGGCGGAACTGTCCGAAGGCGACGCGGAACTCGAATCCGAACTCGAATCGGCGCTGCTGCGATTGACCGAAACGCTCGCCCGGCGGCGGTTCGAATTGGCCATGTCCGGGGAGCACGATCCTTCGAACGCGCTGCTTTCGATCAGCCCCGGAGCCGGCGGAACCGAATCGCAGGACTGGGCCGACATGCTGCTGCGGATGTACCTGCGCTGGGGGGAGCGACGCGGCTATCAGGTCGATGTGCTGGACCTGTTGCCGGCCGAAGAAGCCGGAATCAAGTCGGTCACGGTGCGTTTGGTCGGTCGTCTGGCCTATGGCTATTTGAAGTCCGAGCATGGCGTTCACCGTTTGGTCCGGATATCGCCGTTTGATTCGGGAGCGCGCCGCCACACTTCTTTCGCCCGGGTCGAGATCCTGCCCGAACTCGGCGCCGAGGGCGATTTGCAAATCCCGCGCGAAGAGGTTCGGATCGATACCTATCGGGCCGGCGGCGCCGGCGGCCAGCACGTGAACAAGACCGATTCGGCCGTCCGCCTGACGCACATCCCGACCGGGATCACCGCGACCTGCCAGAGCTCGCGTTCGCAGATCAAGAACCGCGAAACCGCCTGGAAGCTGCTGGCGGCCAGGCTTCTGCGCCAGCGCGAGGCCGAACGGGAAGCCGAACGCGCCAAGCTGGCCGGCCAGCCGCTGAACGCCGATTTCGGGAACCAGATCAGGTCCTACGTCCTCCATCCGTACCGCTCGGTCAAGGACCTGCGTTCGGGATTTGAGACCAGCGACGCGGCCGGGGTGCTGGACGGCGACCTTGACGACCTGATTGACTCCTACCTCGGCACCATCAGCGCGCCTGCCGATTAAGCGGCCGGTGACCGCCTGATCGGCATCAACGAAACTTGAATTGCGGGCGCCGCCATCCCAGTTCGGGCCCGATTGCGGGCGACGGCCGCTAGCCACCGGGAACCCCATTCTTGAAAACAGCCATGCCTCGCATTAGGCCAGGCCGGCGCGTTCTGGGCGCGTTGGCGCTGGCGATCCTGGCCCTGGTCGCGGCCGGACACATCGCCGGGGCTCGGGCGGCATCGCCGGAAGTCGAGATCAGCCCCCAGGTGTTGCGCGAATTCCCGCAGATCGCCGACGACGTGGTGGAGTTGTACGTCGAGGTTCCCTGGACTGGGGAAGATCCCCGGGAAACCGCTATCCTGCTCGAGCTGCCCGAGCGCGGGTGGACGCACATCGAGTTCGTCGAAAGCGTGCGCTACGAGGACCGCATCGCCGCGCTGTTCGAACTCGATTTGCTGGGCAGGCTGGTTACCGGAATCGAATTCCACTATCAGTGGCGGTTCACCGACGCCGACGGCACCAATCACCTCACCCCCTGGCGCCGGGTGCTGACGATCGACCCGAGTCGCCCCTGGCGGGTGGAGTCCGATCGCGACATCAGGGTCTTCTGGTACGACGCCGAATCCGAATTCGGGGCGCGCGCGCTGGCCGACTCGTTGACGGCTTTCGATCTGGTGGAAGAGAGCCTGGGGCTCGATTTTCAGCGCCAGCTCAAGGTCGTCATCTATCCGACCTTCGACGAGCTTTATGACGCCCTGGGAATCGTCAATGAGTCACGCATCAAGGGCGTCTGGCGGGCCGGATACGAATTGATCATGCTGCAGTCGGACCCGGAGGACGAGACCCTGGCCGGAGTGCTCACGCACGAGTTCGCCCATGCCGTCCTCGACCAGAACCTGCGCAATCCCTGGCGCGACCTGCCGACCTGGGTCCACGAGGGGGTCGCCACCTGGATTCAGGCCAAAGCCGATGACGATCTGCCGTACGAACGCCTCTTGGCCGCCGCCTATCGCGATGGACGGCTGCGATCGCTGCGCGGCCTGCAGGGATACCTGCCGATCGACCGCGAGGGCGCCTCGCTCGTCTACGCGCAGAGCTATTCGATGGTCAAGTACCTGGTGAACCTCTACGGCATCGAAGATCTGCGCAGCATGCTGCAGGCATTGTCCGAAGGCAACACCGAGGACGAAGCCCTGATGGCCGCCTACGGGATTGACGCGTTCACCCTGGAAAACCAGTGGCGCGAATTCCTGGAAGACGATCTCGCCGCCGCCGAAGACGAAAACCGGCTGGCGGGGGCACCGGTGCAGACGGCCGGTCCTAGCGATGACCCCGATCCGCAATTGCCGCTGGAGGATGTCGCCGCGGATGCCGAAATAACCCCCGCCGACACATTGATTGGCAGCCCCGAACTGCCTCCCGCCGACGCCGGAACGCGGGCGTTCATAGCAATTACCGGTCTGACCGTGATCGCACTTTTCGGACTCATCGGTTACCTGGCCTACCGCCGCTCTTCGTCGCGGCCGGCGTTGGGGGGGGCGCCCCGCCCCCCCCCGCCCCCAGGGGGGGCGGGGCCCGCCGCGGCCCCCCCCGGGGGCCCGGGGGGGTTTTACCAACTGGGGCGGGCGGCCGTGGTGAGCCGGTGG
>VXNJ01000014.1:2906-135514 GCA_009840625.1 Chloroflexota bacterium
TTTTTTTTTTTTTTTTATTTTTTTTTTTTTTTTTTTTGGGTTTTTTTTTTTTTTGGGGGGGGGGGCGGGGGGTGGTGGGGGGGGGGGGGGGCTGGGCCCCCCCCCCCCCCACCGCCGACCCGCCGCCGTTTGCATTGGGCCTGCCCGCTCCCGCCGCCGGTGACCTGCGGCGGCAAGCGCCGTCGGCCAAACCGCATTCGTTGCCGGCAAGCGAACTGGCGCGCTCGGGACGGGCCCGCACCGGCGGCTTTGGATTCAACCGCTACCAACAATTGACCAGGGTCCGACCGGATCGTTTTGCCGGCAAGCGCCGACCGCACTTGCGGCGCTTCCGGGGCGGGCGCTCGTAACCGCCGCGCGCGGGACTGACACTCCATGCCATTACCGGAACCGTCCTTCTCAATCGGGGTGGAGGAGGAATACATGCTGGTCGATCTGGGGTCCCGCGATCTGGTGGCCGAGCCGCCGCCGGAGCTGACCACCGCCCTCGAGGACCAGCTCGGCAAGCAATTCAGCCGCGAGCTCCTGCGGACCCAGATTGAAGTGGGGACAAAAGTCTGCAACGACATAAGCGAGCTGCGCGATGATCTGGCGCGGCTGCGCGGGGCGGTATCCGCGATCGCCGGCGAATACGCGATGGCCCCGATAGCGTCATCCACTCACCCGTTTGCCAACTGGCGCGTGCAGAAGGTCACCGACCGCGAACGGTACCAGGCACTGGGCGACGATCTGCAGGTAGTCGGATCGCGGGCGCTGATCGGCGGAATGCACGTGCACGTGGGAATCGAGGATGACGATCTGCGCATCGACTTACTCAACCAGTTGACCTACTTCCTGCCGCACCTGCTGGCGGCCAGCACTTCCTCGCCGTTCTGGGAAGGGGAGTTGACCGGCCTGATGTCGTACCGCACAAGCGTCTTTTCGGA
Source organism: Chloroflexota bacterium (assembly GCA_009840625.1). NCBI lineage: Bacteria > Bacillati > Chloroflexota > Chloroflexota bacterium. The sequence goes on from VXNJ01000014.1 coordinate 3,833, forward strand.
GCTTCCTCGGACCGGGCCGCCGGAGCAGTTCGAGAGCCACGCCGATTACGTGCAAACCGTCGCGGTCCTGCAGGACGTGGGCCTGATCGACGACGCGTCCAAGATCTGGTGGGACGCCCGGCTCAGCAAGAGTTTCCCGACGATCGAGATGCGCGCCACCGATATCTGCACCGACATCGACGATGCGATCTGCTTGGCCGCCGTTTACCGCTGCGTCTTGCGGATGCTCACTCGCCTGCGGCGAGCCAACCAGCGCTGGCGACGATACTCCCCCCTGCTGATTCGCGAAAACCGCTGGCGCGCGCAGCGATATGGAATAGATGCCGGACTGGTGGACTTCGGACAGGGCGAAATCAAGTCATTTGCGGACCTGTGTGAAGAATTGCTCGAGCTGATCGCGCCGGACGCCGGGTATTTTGGATGCATGAGCGAGGTGGAGCACCTGCGCACGATCGTCAAACGGGGCACCAGCGCCCACCGGCAGATCGACGTGTATCGCGCCGCCCTGGCCAACGGGGACTCGGACGAAGTCGCGTTTTCGCGGGTCGTCGACCACTTGGTGGCCACGACCGTGGCCGGGGTTGAACCCCGCTCCCACGGTGACACCTCCGTAGCGGCCCGCCGGTGAGCGAGCCTGGCGTGAGCGACCCCGGATCGGTCCGACCGGCTGCTGCCGAGGATCGGGACTCGGCGCCAGCGGATGCGGTCCGCGCCCCCGATTCGGATCAACCTGAGGCGGCCAGCGAACTCGAATCACGGCAGCTGGCCGACGCCCTCTACGGGGTCGGTCGCTCGCCGATCATCGTGGCCCGCAACGTCAACTACCGCTACCCCGCTGGCGAACTGGCGCTCCGCACGGTCAATTTGACGATCCGGCGCGGCGAGTTCGTATTCCTGGTCGGGTCGTCTGGTGCCGGCAAGACGACCCTGATCCATCTTCTAAACCGCGACTTGGTGCCCAGCAGCGGATCGATTTACATCGACGGTGTAAACACCGCGCGCCTGACCCGTTCCGAGATTCCGCGACTGCGGCGCCGAGTCGGGGTGATATTCCAGGACTACAAGTTGCTGACCCGCTACACGGTCGGTGAAAACGTGGCCTTTGCGCTGCGTGTAACCGGCGGATACGACGGCGCCGCCCAGCGTCGGGTGCGGGAAGCGCTGGCGACGGTTTCGCTGGCCGACCGGGCCAACGACTACCCGTTTCAGCTCTCCGGAGGCGAACAGCAGCGGGTCGCGATTGCGCGCTGCCTGGTCACCAAGCCCCCGATCGTGATCGCCGACGAGCCGACCGGCAACCTGGACCCCGAGATCGCGCGCGAGACGATTTCGCTGCTACTGCGGATTTCCGAACTGGGTACGACGGTGATAGTTGCCACCCACAACCGCGAACTGGTCAACAGTCTGCGGCAACGGGTGATCGAACTCTCCGGCGGCAGGCTGGCCCGCGACGAGATCCGCGCCGGCTACACCGCCGACCTGCTCGACGCGGACGCCTTCACGTCGGCGCAATCTCCGGCCGAAGATCCGTCGGATGACTAGCGTCCACACCCTGCAGTACGTGTTCGCGGCCGCGTTCGCCTCGATGTGGCGGAACCGGCTGACCACGGTGGCGGCGATAGTCACCACGACGGTCATGCTGCTGGTGTTTGGACTTTTTCTGGCCGCCAACGACACCCTGGAGCGCATGGTCGATGCGCTGGGCCGGCGCACCAACATGGTCGTCTACCTACGCGACGACGCGTCCCCGGTCTGGATCTCGCAGACGATCGCGGATTTCCATGCCCGCCCGGACGTCGCCGAGGTCATCTTCGTCTCCAAGGAGCAGGCGGCCGACGACCTGCGGGCGTCGCTCTCCGAACTGGGCGAGGTGCTCGACGTGATCGGACAGAATCCGCTCCCGGCATCGATCGAAGTGCGCATGGAGGATCCCGCCAACATCCTGGAACTGGCCGAGGCGCTGCGCCAGGAGACCGATCAGATCGAGGAGGTGCTGGTCAGGGCGGACGTGATCGAGCGGCTGCTGAATGCGTCGCAACTGGTGACCATCGGGGGCGGACTGATGATTGCCCTTTTGGCCCTGGTGGCGCTGCTGGTGATCGTGAACACGATCAGACTGGCGGTGCACTCGCGACGCGAGGAAATCGAAGTCATGAAACTGCTCGGGGCCACCGACTGGTTCGTGCGCGGACCCTTCCTGATCGAAGGCGCCGTCATCGGCCTGATCGGATCGGTCGTTGCGGCGTTCCTGACCCTGGTCATCTACATACGGGTGGTGCCGGTGGTGAATTCGCTGATTTCGTTCCTGCCGGTCCGAACGGCCGCTTTCTTCTGGGTGAACTTGGCCCTATTCATCGTTCTCATGGGCCTGATAATCGGCACTCTCGGATCTTATTTCTCGGTTCGCAACGCGCAGATGTAGCTTGATTTTGTTCAGCAACGTTTCCAAGTCCTACGGGCGTTCGCGCAACGTCCTTGAGGACATCAATCTGTTAATTGCCCGCAACGAATTCGTATTTCTGATCGGCGCCAACGGGGCCGGCAAATCGACCCTGCTCAAGCTCGCCACGCTTCAGGAGGAACCGAGCGCCGGCACCCTGATCATCGGGTCTCAGCGCGTGAACAGGCTCAATTCGAAGGGGCGCGCCCGGCTGCGTCGGCGACTGGGAATAATCCCGCAGCAGAACCGGCTTTTCTACGACCGCACCGCCTATGCGAACGTGGCTCTGCCACTGCAGGTGACGGGCGAGGGCGGCAATCGGCTGCGCGCGCGGGTCATGGCCGGGCTGGACCGCGTCGGCATGGCCGACCAGGCCGATACCGTCGTCAATGAAATGTCCGGCGGACAGCAGCAGCGCGTGGCGATAGCCAAGGCCCTGGTCAACGATCCCGAAATCCTCATCGCCGACGAACCGACCGAAGCCCTGAGTCCCTCGGCGTCGCAGGCCGTGATGGAGCTGTTGCTGCAGGCCAGCAGCGAAGGAATCACGGCGCTGGTCGCCACCCACGATTCGGCGGTAGTCGACCGATTGCGCCGCCGCGTGGTCAAGCTGGAGGAAGGCCGGGTCGTGGCCGACGTGCCGGCCGGCGGATTCGATGACTAGGTTCTCGCGCCGGCTGCTGCTGCGCGGATCGGCCCTGGCCGGGGTGGCCGCGGTGGCCGCGGCGGGCGCCCCCAGATCCGACGCCGACGAGCTTTCCGACCTGCGCAGCAAATTGGCGGCCGCCGAGCAGGATCTTGAATCCTCCGGCCAGTCGCTGTCGGCTTCCGACGCGCTGCGGGCCGCCACCGCCGCCCGGTCCTCGGCGCTGCAAGTGCAACTGCGGGTGACCGACGAAGCGCGATTCCGGGAACTGGTCAGAGCCCAGGAAATCGACTACCAGCTCGACATCGGGGCCCTAGAAACCGAACGCACGCGGCGCGAGATCGCGGACCTTGAATCCGAGTTCGAGTTCATCCGGCGCTCGGTCGGTTCGCGCATCCGGGCAATCTACAAGGCCTCGCGCAGCACCAGCCCGCTTACCCTGATCCTCTCCTCGGACTCGTTGACCGAGGGGCTGGACAAGGTGGCCGCGCTGGAGCAGGTGCTGCGCCAGGACCAGGACGAGATAAAGCGGCTGCTGGCCAAGCGCGAGGAAATCCGGCTGCGCTACGACCTGCTCAAAGACCAGCAGGACAACCTGGGCCAGCTGCGCGAACAAAAGGCCGCTGTGCAGGCGGCGCTGGATAGGCGTTGGGAAGAGCATCTGCAGCGGGTCGAGGAGGTCAAACGGCAGCAGGCCGGCTACGAGTCCGACGTGCGCGCGTTCGCCGCCGAACAGTCCGCGCTTGGCGGGCAAATCGACTACCTGAAACAGCAGATCGAGGACGAGCTGGCTCGGATCGAGCGCGAGCGGCAGATAGCGGAGGCGCGGCGGCGGGCGGCCGGATTGTCCGGCGGAGCCTATTTCCCGCCGCTTTACGGGATCGTAACCACCGAGTTCGGTGGCTGCACCTACGGACAGTGCCCGCACCTGGGAATCGACATCGCCGCACCGCTGGCCACGCCGATCGTGGCCGCCTCCAGCGGAGTGGTCATCAAGTCGGGCTACGCGATCGCCGGCAATCGCTGGGCCTCTTACGGGATGACCGTGATAATCGCCCACGGGACCCACGAGGAGACCCTTTACGCCCACCTAGCCGACACCAGCCATCCGCCCACCGTTAGGCAGGGCGACACGGTGATCGTCGGCGACACGATCGGCTACGTCGGCGTGACCGGCTGGACCACCGGACCGCATCTCCACTTCGAGCTCCGCCGCAATGGGGCCCCCGTCAATCCCCGCGACTCGATCCAGTTCGGTTTCTAGGGATGGCGATGATCGGCCGAGTCCGCCAACGCCTGGTCGGGGCCATGATCCGCCCGCTGCCCCTGATCGGAGCGCTGCTGCTGGCGGTGGCCGCCCTCCTGGGCGGTATGCTGCTGGGCAGCTCCGAGCTGCCCAGCCCGTTTCGCGAAGGACACCCGGACCCCGAGGACGCCGCCCTCCTGGAAGAGGATTTCGCGGTCTTCTGGCAGGCCTGGTCGACGCTGCAGGACAACTTTTACGCCGGGCCGCTGGATTCGCGGGAACTGATGCGCGGCGCGGTCGACGGGATGGTCGGCGCGGCCGACGATGCCCATACCTACTTCCTGCCGCCCGAGCGGGCCGGCAACCACCGCGATTGGATCAACGGCACCTTTTCCGGAATCGGAGTTTCGATGTCGCTGGAGCCGGATGGAGCGGTCCGGATACAGCGGGTGTTTCCGGGCACGCCGGCGCACGACGCCGGCCTGCTGGCGGGGGACCAGATCCTATCGGTCGACGACCGGTTGCTCTCCGACCTGCCGCTCGCCGAGGGCCTGTATCTGATCCGCGGGGAGTCCGGCACGGTGGTGGTGCTCGACGTCTATCGTCCCGGCACTGACGAATCGCTCAGGTTTGAGATCGAGCGCTCGCGGATCAGTCCGCCCACGGTATGGGCGCGCCAGATCGATGGATTCGGGTTCGTCGAGCTGACCCAGTTCCGCTCGCGCACCGCCGGCGAACTTCAGGACGCGCTCGCCGAGCTATCCGACGCGGGCGTCGCCGGAGTCGTCCTGGATTTGCGCGGCAACGGGGGCGGATTCTTGAGCTCGGCCCTGGGAGTGGCCTCGCAGTTCTTGCCGGAGGGAGTAACGGTCGCCTATCAGACCCAGCGCACCGGTCCCAACGTCCGGCACCGCACCGGCAGCGACGGCGAGGCGCTGCGGATGCCGCTGGTCGTGCTGGTCGATTCCGATACCGCCAGCGCGGCCGAAATCGTGGCGGCGGCCCTGGCTGACAATCGCCGGGCCCCGCTGGTGGGGCAGCAGACCTACGGCAAGGGGTCGGTGCAGCTCAGTTTCGACCTCGCCGACGACTCGCTGGTGCGGGTAACGGTCGGCAAATGGCTCACCGCCGGCGGGGTTCCCATCGACGGCGCCGGCCTGGAGCCGGACGTGACGGTCAGCACATCGTCGCAGCGCGATCCCAACGACGATGATCTGGCCCTGGCGGAGGCGCTGCGCCTGATGCGCGCCGACGCCGGATGTTGCCTGATCCAGGACGCGGCGGCCTGACGGTGGCGCACTCGCGGCACGGCGGCATGGAGGCGTTCATGGAGCCGGACACCGGCCCGGCGCACGCCATTTTGGATCCACTCATCGAGGGCCTGATCGGAACGCTGCCGGTGTGCCAGTTCTCCACGCGCCGGTTCATCGCGGTATTCATCGCCGACCCCGAGCGTGCCGAGGCTTACAAGGCGGCGCTGAAGACCCTCGGCGACGATCCCGATCTGGGGTTGATGGCCCTGCACGGCCAGGTCATATCGGTTGCCCTGCGCAACGACCGGCGGCTCAAGTTCGCCGGGTTCGTGCGCGAAGACGATCCCGAGCACGTCGACCCGTTCTGCCACAGTTCCTGGTGGCGCAAGGAGGAATGACCCCGGCCGAGGATCCGGGAAGGGCGGTCGCGTTCTTTCTCCGGGTCGACCCGGCCGTCCTGGCCGACCTGGGATCCCGGCCCCTGCGGGCGACCATCCTGCGCGGCGGGATCGCGGCGCTGGCCGGATTCGCGCTCACCTACCTGCTGCTGGCCACGATCACCTGGATAGTCCTGGGCGGGTTTGCAATTGACGTGAGTCCGGTGACGATCCTCGGCACCGGCGCCGGTCCGCTGGTCGCCGCCTGGGCGGGTTCCTTGCTGGCGCTGCCTCTGGTCCGCGCACTCACCCCGCACCTGCCCGGCCTGGCGGCGCTGGCGGTCTACGCCCTGCCCGGCGCGGCCCTGTTGTCATCGGTATTGATCTGGGCGGCCCTGGCGCGGGTCGCGATCGTGACTGCGTGGGGCGACACCGCCCGCCCCTGGCTGCTGAGCGACCTGCAGAGTCTGCTGGGCCGCGAGGAACAGCTCTGGGCCGCCGCCTTCGCCGCCGCACTGGCGGCGCTGCTGCTGGCGATCCCGCTCTGGCTGCGGATCTGGCTGCGCCTGAGCCCGGCGCCCGGTGCTGCCAACTCCCGGTTCGCGCCCGCCGGCCCCGATTTGCTCGCCTATCACGATCGGGTGCGCGCCACCCGGGTCGAAGCGGGCGAGTTCAGCCAGCGGCCGCGCGCCGATCTGCCGGCCCTGGCCGGTCGCGACGACATTAGCGTGGTGGAGCGCGACAGCAGCAGCCGCATGCCCTCCTGGCTGGCTGCGACCGCCGGGGCAAATTCCATGCTGGGCAAGCCCGCGGTGGCCCTGTTTCTGATCTGCCTGCTGCTGCGGGCCTTTCTCACCGACCCCGGCCTGGAACGCTTCCCCAGCAACGACACGGCGGTGTTTTTCCTGGACGGCTTGCGATCCTCGCGGACGCTCACGGTGCCGCTGGGCCCGGAGGTTTCCGGGGTGCGGATTTTCGCGCTCTCCGGCAGCGGGGTGGTGGACGTGTTCGTCCCGGCGTTGTTCGAACGCGAACCCGATAGTTTCAGTTTCCTCAGGGCCGCGGAAGCGGACCCTTTGCCCAGTTTCGACGTCGACCTGGCCGGAGCGGAAGCGGGCCGGGGGGAGATCGTCCTGCGGAACCGCTGGCCGGGCTCGGTCCGGCTGGAACTGCGGGCCCTGCAGCAGTTCGGCGACGGTGAACTGGCGGTGGCCGTAGTCCTGGCGGTCGCCAGCGCGCTGCTGATCGTTTCCGGGGCGGTATTGGCGGTCCTGGGGTTTGCGAACCTGCGGTCCTACCTGTCGGGCTAGATGAACCGCGATCGCCCCTGGCAGGTGCTGGTACTGGCGGCCCACTGGCCCGGCGAACCGCGCGGCGCGCTGCTGCAGGCCGCCGCCGCCGCTTCGGACTTGGCCGGAGTGGTGGCAAACACGCGGCTGCTTTACCCGCACGGATCGCTGCCGGGCAAGGGCAGCGGCGACGATCCGTTCGCGCGGCTGGAATCCGATCCGGAATTCGGACTGGTGGGCCTGCCGGCGCCGGGCTGGTCCGCCCGCACCCGGCGGATCGGATTCGCGTTCAATGCGTTCCTGTACGTGAGCGCGCTATCGGGACCGCAGCTGCTGCTGGTTTCCGATCGCCTGGTCTGGTCCTGGCTCGGCTGGTTCCTGCGCCGGCGCCGCAAACGACTGGTGCTGGAAATGACCGGCGGCTCGGCGCCCGACGCCGCCTGGGTGCGCGCCGCCGCGCAGGCGGATGCGGTGGTGGCCAGCAGCGAAGACCAGTTCGAGGCGCTGGCCGGCGCCGGGATTGATGCTTCGCGCATTTTTCTGACCACCGACCGGCGGGCGATGGCGCGCCTGCTGCTGGGATAGTCGGGCACCGGCCGTCGACAGGCTTCCCAACCAGTCGCATAAGATTGTTCAACACCGCTGCGGCGAGGCCCATCCACGCGCGGCCGCCGGCATCATCTTCCCGACTAAGCGAGTCCCATTTGTCCCGATTCAACCGTTTGTTATTGCGTCCGCTGGTCGTCATTGTGCTCCTGGCGTTGGCCAGCACCGTACTCATTGCCTGCGAAACCCAGGCCGAGACCGAGGCCCGTGAAGCTCAGGAACTCGCCGACCTCGGGACTGCCGGCGACGTCTTCATGCAGGCCATCCTCGCCGAGGGTCCTGATTCGGCCGGCGCCAATTCAGCGCTTTCGACCAAGGCCAGGCTCTATTACAAGGACAGCGAGGAATTCGGCGATCTGATCGCATACCTGTCCATCGGCGCCTACTCCGGCGTTGATCTGACCGGTTACGAATTGGTCACCTCCGAGCGCAACAAGAGCAAGGGCCGCGTTCTGGTGAACTTCAGTTACGCTGATGGCAGCTCAGCCCAGACCTACCTGGGAGCCCTGTACGTGGGCGAGCGAGGCAGCAAGGAATGGGTTATCGACGCCATCGGCGACGGTGTTGACCTGTTCATTCCGGGCGACGTCAACTTCTAAATTTCCGGCCCGCGGGCCTCTCCTGCTGCAAAAATGGGCGCGTTGACGCGCCCCGGTTTCCAGCAAGAGTTTTGATTTGATGAAGATCGTCATTGCCAGCGAAGGCATCTCCGCGAGCATCGACCGCCTGCGGGCGGCCCATCCCGATGTCGAGGTGGTGGTTCCCGACAGCGATGCCGAATTCGCCGAGGTGGTGGGCGACGCCGAAGTGGTGTTCGACCCCTTCCGGCGCCCCGGCGGACTGGCCGCCTGCAAATCGGCAAAGTGGGTCCAGACCGGCGGCGCCGGCGTCGAAAAAGCGCCGCTGGGCGAAGTCAAGGGCCGCGGGATCACCCTTACCAATGCCGCCGGCGTGCATGCGATACCGGTGGCCGACACCGCCATGGCCCTGTTGCTGGGAGTTGCCCGGCGATTGAACTGGGCGGTGCGCAACCATCTGGCGCACTGCTGGGCCCCGGACCGCGGGACCTACGAACTGGTCGGCAAGACTGCCGGACTCATCGCGCTAGGCGGGATCGGAATCGAGGTCGCGCGGCGCCTGAAGGGTTTCCAGATGCGGATCATCGGGGTCGACGTGGACCCCGGGATAACGTCCGAATTCGTGGACGAGGTGCGGCATGTTGACGAACTCGGCTGGCTGCTGGGTCAGTCGGACGTGGTCGTGGTCTGCGCGCCCGACACGCCCGCCACTCACCACATGTTCAATTCGACCACCTTCGCCCAGATGAAGCAGGGCTCGATCTTCGTGAACGTTTCCCGCGGCGGACTCACCCGCACGCCGGACCTGATCGCGGCGCTGGATTCGGGCCACCTCTGGGGCGCCGGCCTCGACGTCGTTGACGAGGAGCCGCTGGGCCAGGGCGACCCGCTCTGGCGAAGGGAAGACGTCTTGATCACGCCCCATATCGGCGGTGCCTCGACCGCCCGCGACGAACGCCTGGCCGACCTTTTCATCGACAATGTCGGTCGCTACAAGTCGGGCCGGCCGCTGCGCAACGTGGTCGACCTGGGCGAGGGCTACTAGTCCCGGTTGTGCGGGCGGGTCGTCAAGGAACGACCGCCGACGCCGTCAGCTGACCGGCATCGCCCGCCGCGGCGCTACGTAAACCTCGTCGGTCCCGCATTCGACCAGGAATTCGATCAGCAGGCGCTTGAGGCGCTCGGCGCGCTCGGGGTTCTCCGCGATCACGTCGCGTTCGTGGCGCGGATCAATGAGGTCGTTAAAGAGCATCGGGGTCAGGGCGACGTCGTTGGCGCGCTCCTGGCGGGCGACGCGTTCGCGGACCGGAATCCACCACGGGTCGCGCAGCGTCGCGGTGCCGCCGCCGAAACCGTAAAGGGAGGCCGGGGAACGTTCGGTGACCGCCCCGCCCAGGTAGAGGCTCCAGCCGTCCGCGGTCACCCGCGCCGGCCGGCCGGCCACCTCGGCGATGATCGAGTGGGCCGAGATCGCCGCCGGACGCACCTGGCCGTGCGAACCGTTCATCAAGCCGACCAGCGAATGGCCGGCCAGTTCGTCCGGAATCGCCAGCCCGGCCAGCTCCAGCAATGTCGGGAGGATGTCCTGGGGGTGGGCGTAGCCTTCGACGGTGCTGCCCGGACGGGTGACGCCGGGGACGTGGGCCACCATCGGAATGTGCGAAATCTCCGGCCAGAGCGGAATCGCCTCGCTGTACCCGGCCAGGCCCAGATGCTTGCCGATGATGTCCTTTTCGCCGAACAGGTAGCCGTGGTCGGAGACGATGATGACCGCGGTGTCCTCAAGCAGGTTCAGGGTCTGCAGGGTGTCCAGGATGCGCCCGAACCAGCGGTCCACCATCGCCACTTCGCCGCAGTAGTGGGCGTGCGCCGAGAGCAGCTCCTCGGGTTCGAGGAATTTGGAAACGTGGTCGTAAGCGGGGAAGGTCATTCTTTCCCGAATTGACGGGTAGAACTTCTCCACGTACCAGTCCGGCGGGTCCCAGGGCTCGTGCGGGTCGAACGTGTCCACCACCAGCAGGAACGGCTGGTTGCCGCGGTTGCGCTCCAGCCAGTTGGCGGCGCGCCTGAACGTGGTCGGGGCGAAGTAGTCCTCCTCCTGGCGGGCGGCAAGGGTGGTGCGCGTATGGTTGCGCCAGGAATTTATGGTGGCCCGGACCTTGGCAACGTCGAAGGGCGGTTCCAGCTCGGCGTCGGGCGGATCCAGCCGCACTGCGTCGTTCTCCTGGCCCCGCACCCAGTCGAACGCGCTAAAGCCCCGCGAGTAGTTGAACCCCTGGCGGAAGATGTGCGGGGTGTCGGCCACCAGCATCGACCGGTAACCGGCCTCGGCCAGGTACTCGCCCATGGTCACCTCCCCGGGCGGCAACGGCGCCCACTCGTGATAGGTGAACACCGGCAGCCCGGTCAGCATCTCGTGGCGGTTCAGCACCGTGGGAAACGAGGAGACGTAGTAGTTGTCGAACCGCGCCCCCATCCGGGCCAGGCGGTCGATGTTGGGGGTCTCGACCTTCCAGCGGCCGCCGGACGCCCACCTATCGGGCTGATCGTCGTAGCAGCTGACGTGATCTCGCCGCAGCGTGTCGGAGACCACCACCACAAAGTTCATGGACTTAACCCTTTGCTCAGCGGGCCAACACCAATTTAAGGCCCGCTGAATCCGCGGGCGGCGCTGCGAAGGCCTACCCGGCCGACCCTTGCCGGTCCTTAGGGGTTGAGCAACACCTTGCCGGTGGTCTTGCGACCCTCGAGCATGTCGTGCGCGGTCCTGGCTTCGGCGAGCGGGTATTCGAATTCGATCCGCAGCTTGAGCTGGCCGGCGGCGATCCAGCCGAAGACTTCGGCCGAGCGCCGCTCGAATTCCGGGCGCGTGGAAATGTAATCAAACAGCGAGGGCCGGGTCAGATACAGCGAGCCCAGACTGTTGAGCAACAGCGGCTCGATCGGATCTGGGGCCCCGCTGGCGTTGCCGAAAAGGGCCAGCAAGCCGCGGCGCTGCAGGGATTTCAGGCTGCCGATCGCGGTGGTCTTGCCGACCCCGTCGTAGGCGACTGCCACGCCCTGTCCGTCGGTAATCTTCCCGACTTCGGCTACGAAATCGGATTCGGTGTAGTTGATGACCTCATCGGCCCCGGCGGCCCGCGAGAGCTCGGCCTTGGCCGGGTTCGAGACGGTGGTGATGACACTTGCGCCGATCAGCTTGCACATCTGGGTCAGCAGCAACCCGACCCCGCCCGCGCCGGCGTGGATCAGGCACCACTGACCGGCCTGCAGGGGGTATGTGCTCTTGCACAGGTAGTGAGCGGTCATTCCCTGCAGCATCGCCGCCGCCGCGTCACGCAGGCCGACTCCGTCGGGAACCTTGACCACCTGTGCCGCGGGCGCCAGCAGGTACTGCGCGTAGGAACCAGACACCGAGGACCAGGCCACCCGGTCGCCGGCACCGAGCCCGGCCACTCCCTCTCCCGCCGCGGCCACGGTCCCGGCGCCTTCGAGGCCGATCACCAGCGGCAGTTCGAGCGGATACAGACCGGTGCGGTGGTAGGTGTCGATGTAGTTGACGCCGGCGTGGGCGACTTTGATCAGAACTTGCCCGGGTCCGGGGTCGGGGACGGGGAGATCGACGAGGGCGAGGGCGTCGCTGCCGCCGAACGCGGTGATCTGAATCGCTTGCATGATGGATGTTCCCTGCTGGGCCGACGGAGCGGGCGCCGCAGTCGCGCCCGGTCCAATTCCTAACTAGATTAAGGGGCTGGCGGCCACGCCCAACGGGTGCGCGCCGCGGCAGGCCCTGGACAAACCAAAGGAAGCAAATTGCCGCCAATCCGCGTCGGGGTGATCGGGTGCGGCGCGATCGCCCAAATAATGCACCTGCCCTACCTGCGCGAACTGGACGACCGGTTCGAGATAACCGCGATCTGCGATCTATCCCCTTCGCTGCTTGCCTACATCGGCGATCGCTACGCGGTGCCCCGGCGCTACCGGGACCATCACGAATTGATCGCCGATCCGGGTGTCGACGCGGTCCTGATCCTCAGCGGCGGCGATCACGCGTCGGTCGTCATCGAGGCCCTCCGCGCCGGTCGCCACGTCCTGTGCGAGAAGCCGCTTACCTACACGGTCGCCAACGCCCGCGCGGTTGCTGCGGCCCAGGCTGAATGCTCGGCCCGCCTGCTGATGGGATATTCGGTCGCATTCGACCCGGCCGTGGAGGCGATCAGGGGCGAGTTGGCCGGCTGGGAAAGACTCGATTACGTCTCTTTGCAGATCTGCAATCCGGAGAACACCGCGACCTACGCGCACCTGGACGTGCGCAGTTTCCCCGACACGCCCGACTGGGCCCGGGGGGCGACCAGTCTGCTGGACGATTCCAACCCGGTGATGGGCCAGATCGAATCGGTCATCGGATCAACGCCGGACGCGGCGATGGCGCAGGCGTTCTTCACCCTGCACGGCTCCTGCATCCACGAGACCTACACGTTGCGACTGCTACTGGGCGAGGAGCCCGAGATCATCGACGCCCGGGCCTGGGACCAGGGCCGCTGCGTGGCGATGACCGTGCGTTACCCGGATGAGGTGGTAGTCCAGCAGAGCTGGATCTTCAATCACGGCCTTATCGACTACCGCCAGGCGCTGGTCGTGGTCGGCGGATCAAAACGGCTCGAAGCGCATTGGCCGTCGCCGTACCATCCGTCGGCGCCTACCCGCTTTCAAGTTCGCGAAATGCAGGATGAGGCGGTAATCGCCCGAACCGTACAGGCTTCCTACGAGGAATCGTTCAAGCTCGAACTCTTACATTTCCACGATGTGTGCTGCGGCCGCGCCCAGCCGCTGCACAACGCCCGGCATGCCGTCCTGGACACCGCCCACCTGAACCGCGCCGCCCAGCTGGTGCACCAGAACATGGTCTAGCCGTCGCCGGCGACCGGGTCGCGGTCGGGGACGAAATGGTGCGACTGGACCGTTTCCAGGGTGTCCTTGTCAAGGACCTGCAGCCCCTTGCCGAAATCGGTGGCCGCGAAAAGCAGCTGCCCCTCGGCGTCGGGCCAGATCCACATCGCGGGGCTTTGTATGTCGGCGAAACGCACCCGCCCGCTGTCGAGATCGATCATGGCGACGCTGGGGTACTTGTAGTTGACTCCGTAAATTCGGTTCCGCGAGGGATCGAATGTGAGCGTGATCAGGTCGGCGGCGAATTGGACCGGATCGCCGATGGCGCCGCTGGCCAGATCGAGCGGGGTCAGGCTGTCGTTCAGCGCGGAACCCATCCAGAGCGTTCCGGTGGCCGGGTCCAGGGTCGTGGCCGAGATGTATTCGGGCAGACCCTCGATCGTGCGCACCGACATTTCATCGGCGGTGTCGAAGACCTGCAGGGTCCGCGACCACCAGTTGAGCACGTAAACGTGTGATCCGCCGGGATCCAGGAGCGGAGAAAGGTCGCGGGAGTCCAACTCGATCTCGTGCACCAACTGGTTAGCGGCCGGGTCGTAGACGAACAGTACGCGTCGCCGCCGGAAGGCGTTGTCGTGGGCGAAGACGTACTCGCGCGAGCCGTCGGTGCCCAGGTAGAGCACGAACCCCGAGTTGAAGTAGAAGTAATTGGAGATCTGGCGCGAGGCGACGTTGATCGCCGCCAGCGCGGGCTGTTCGAACCCGGCCCGCGGGATCTGATAGACGAACGCGACGGGACGCCGCCGCCGATCGTCCGGATCGCTGACCAGCTGGCGATCGGCCACCAGGCCGGACCGGCGGTCGATTTCGATCGACGAGAGCACGAATCGGCGTGGATTGTCCGGGTCGGGTATGACAAGGCGCGAAGGATCCGGTTCGCCCAGCCGCATGCGTACCGTCACCAGACCCTCCAGTCCCAGCTGCGCCGTGGCGCTCAAGGGACGGTGGTCCAGTGCCATCGCCCTGACTTCCACCGGCCCCGGCGGCAACCCGGTGAAGCTGGCGACGCCGTTGCTGTCGGCCTGGCCGCGCGCCAGTTCGCGGCCGAAAGCGTCGCTGACCAGCACGTCCGCTCCCGCCCCGGTCCCCTCTACGGCCGTGACGGCGACGTCCAGTTGGTTGGCCGGCGGCTCGATCAGGAACCCGGCCACTACCCGACCGCCACCGTCGGCGTATCCGGCGCCGATGAAGGCCCGTTCCTGCTCGGGCCGGATCGCCATTGCCGGCAGGGCCACGACGGCCTCGAATTCTCCCGAGCGCGAAGTGACGATCTCGCCCAGGCCGATCGCCAGGTCCGCCTGCGGATCCGGTTGCTCGGCGGCCAGCTCCAGGCTCAGCTGGACCCGCTGGCGGGGATTCCAGCCACGGCCGAACACGGTGATTTCGGAACCGGGCGGCCCCCCGGCGGGGATGAGCCGCAACCCCTGCCCGGTAGCCGATACCGCGCTGACGCTGCCGCCCTGGGCTCCCCCCGCGATCCCCAGGCCGACGATCACGGCCACCGGCAAGACCACCAACAGGGCCAGGACGCCGGCCAGGGCCACGGCGGTTCGGGTGCGCAACGTGCCGGCCCTCTCTTCTTACCCGGGGCTGTTTCCGGTTGCCGGCATCAGACCGGGGTCAGGTAGCGCGCCCCGAAGGAGGATGGATCCGGAGAACTGGCTGCCGGCAGGACTTCGCGCGCCACGAACTCCAGGCTTTCGGTCCTGAGCACCTGCACCGATTGCCCGCCGCGGCTGCCAAGCAGGAGCAATTCGGATCCGGGCGCCGACCAGATCCACTCCACCGGTTCCGGCAGCGGGGCCAGCTCGACGATCCCCGGATTCTGCATGTCCACCCTGGTAACCACCGACGAGAAATAACTTGCCCCGTATAGATGACGCCCATCCGGATCAAGCCAGAGCGTCGTTACTCCATCCAACTTAACGAAGGTCCGCGTGACTATGCCGGTCAACAGGTCGTAGACCCGCAACTCGTTGTCCAGCGCCGAAACCAGGTACATCTTCTGACCGGTCGGGTTCAGGATGGCCGCGCGGGTGAAGCGGGGTAGTCCGGTCAGCTGATCCAGCCGCCAGCCGGTCCGGGCGTCGATCACGTCGATTTCGCGCATGAACCAGTCGACGACGTAAACCCGGGATCCGTCCGGCGAGATCATCGGGTCCAGCTCCTCGGGCCCGAACGGGACCCGGCGAATCAGGGAGCCGTCGTCGCGATCGATCAGATAAAGCGATTGCGTGCGCCAGTACGAATCGTCGGTGGCGAACACGATCCCGGCCCGGTCGTTGCGGCCCACATATACCACCCGCGCCGGCTGCGTATTCTGGAATCCCTTGATCCGATTGGCGACCGCCAGCACCACGTCCAATTCGCTTGGCCGCGGCACCCGGGTCGGCAACTGGAAGAATATTCGGAATCCCGGATTGGGCACATCGGTGATCCATCCGTCGGAAAGAGTGGTGGTGGGCGTGAACGGCGCCGCGATACCGGCGATCGGATCGAACTCGACGTACGTGAGCAGACCGCCGCCCGGACTGTCCGGGTGGGGCAGCACCAGGCGTTGACCGGACGAGGCGGTCAGTTGAACGTCTATCGGCGCCGGCGCGTCGGGGGAGCTTTCGGGGATGGTCATCGACAGCCGGGTGGGGAAATAGCCGAGGGCCCGAATCGTAAGGTCGCGTTCCCCGGGTGAGAGACCATCGATCGTGGCCACGCCGGTCCCGTCGGTGGCGACCGTGGTCGCGGTCCGTCCGAACCGGTCGTTGACCGAGATCCGGGCGCCGTTGATCTCGGCACCGGTATCGTCGGACACCCGCACTGCGATCCGGGTCGGATAGGGCTCGACCTCGAACTCGGCGGTTGCCAGTCCGGACGCCTGCTCCAGTTCTTCGGCGGCGCCGTTGGCCTGAATCTCCGCCCGCGCGTCGGCGCCGTCGAACGCCAGCGGCGGGATCACCAGCGAGATGTCGAATTCGCCGCTGCGCGAAGCCAGCACCGAGCCCAGGGTCAGGTTCAACGGATCCCGGCCGGGCTTCTCCACGACCAGCAGCAGGTCTATCGGCTCCCGCGGCTGCCAGCCCTCGCCGCTAACCGTGACCTGGGTTCCGGGCTGTCCGGTAGCCGGCAGGATGGTTATCGTCGCACCGGTCGCGGTCTTCCCGCGCGCCTGGCCGCCCTGGCCGGATCCGTAAACGCCCAGGGCTACGATTGCTGCGACCGGAATCAGCAGCAACAGCGCCAGTCCACCGGCAATGATCAGCGAAACTCTCAGCCGCATTTCCAATCTTGGCAAAGAGATGGCGCGCCGCGAAGTGCTGGGAGCCTAAGCTTTGGCAGTACGACCATCGCCAAGGGCGGTAGCCGCGTCCGTAACCGCGGGCTAACGGCCGGGCAGTTAAAGCGTGTCTGGTAGTTTCCAAGCTAGAAGGAATCTGAACGTGATGAAGATGCATGTCGGCGCCGAATGGACCGAGGGTTCGGACCAGTTCGAGGTGCTTTCGCCCTGGGACGGCTCCGTGTATCAAACGGTCCCGGCGGCGACCGTGGAGGATGTTGACCGCGCAATTCGGACCGCCGAAGTCGGCGCCCAGAAGATGGCGGCGATGACCGGGTTCGAGCGCTACGAACTGCTGCACCGCGCGGCCGACCTGATGGTCGAGCGTGGCGAGGACCTGGCCCAGACGATTACCCACGAGATGGGCAAGATCATCAACGAGGCGCGCGTCGAAGCCGCCCGCGCGGCCGAGATCATCTACCTCTCGGCAGAAGAAGCCAAACGACTCGGTTCCGAGGTGATCCCGCTGGAAGGCGGGCCGGGCGTTCGCGACAAGTTCGGATTCACGATCCGCGTGCCCTGCGGCGTGGTGGCCGCGATCACGCCCTTCAATTTCCCGCTGCACCTGGTCTGCCACAAAGTCGGACCGGCCCTGGCGGGGGGCAACGCCGTGATCAACAAGCCGGCTTCCGACACGCCGGTCGTGGCGCTGCGGCTGTGCGAGATCCTGCTGGACGCCGGCGTTCCGCCCGAGGCGGTCCAGACCATTACCGGCGGCGGAAGCGTGGTCGGCAACGCCCTGGTCTCCGATCCGCGGGTCCGCAAGATCTCGTTTACCGGTTCGCGCGACGTCGGCGAGGCGATCTCCAACGCCGCCGGCATCAAGCGCGTGACCATGGAACTGGGTTCCAATTCGCCGGTGATCATCATGCCCGACGCTGACCTCGAAAAGGTCAACGCGGCCCTGCTCACCACCGGATATTCCAACGCCGGCCAGGTCTGTATTTCCACCCAGCGGATCTACGCCGACCGCTCGATCTACTCTGACTTCGTCGACTCGTTCGGCGATGCGGTGAGCAAGATCGAATACGGCGACCCCCGTTCGGAGAGCACCGCCATGGGCCCGTTGGTCCGCGAGAGCGATGCGGTCCGGGTCGAGCAGTGGATCCACCAGGCGGTCGCCGACGGTGGGCGCCTGGTTACCGGCGGCGGACGCGAGGGCGCGTTTGTCGAACCCACCCTCCTGGCCGACATCGATCCCGCTCAGCAGTTCTCGTGTGACGAACTGTTCGGGCCGGCGGCCGGCGTGACCCCGGTCGAAACGATCGACGAGGCCATCGACCTGTCCAACCGAACCCGCTACGGCCTTTCGGCGGCGATCTTTACCGAAAACATCGGGAACGCAATGCGGTTTGCGCGCGAGGTCGATTCCGGCAACCTGCACATCAACTTCGGCACGCAATGGCGCACCGACCTGATGCCGTACGGCGGGGTCAAGGATTCCGGCCACGGCAAGGAGGGGCCGCGCTACGCGGTCGAGGAGATGACCGAGACCAAGATGGTCGTGCTCCACCTCTAGAACCCGCCCGGATCGGGTTCGCCCGACCAACCCTTGCAAAGGAGTGCAAATGGCTGACGTAAAAGTTACCGTTTCACGGCGCGGGCCGCTACTGGTGCAGGGCGCCGGCTCAATCGAGCTGGTGGATGCCCGGGGCAATTCGTTTCCGGTGGAGAAGGACTCAATAGCCCTCTGCCGCTGCGGAGCCTCGGAAAACAAGCCGTTCTGCGACGGCTCGCACCGCGCCTGCGGATTCGACGACGAAACCAGCGCCGCCTAGGGCCCCAACCGACTAGGGAACCTGTACGGGCGGCGGCGGCAACGCCGTCGCCCGTAATCGTTCGCGTTCCCTTCGACCGCGGCCGTCCCCCGCCCTAGACCTTGGGCGTCCCGCCGACCCAGAAAATCTCCGATCCCGAGGCCAGCAGGTCGACGAAGCTCTGGTCGGCTTCGTAGAAGATGACCAGATCGTGATCGCCACCCTCGGGGTCCAGGGCCGCCCCGCCGATCGATTCGACGATCACCTGGCGGCGTTCCACGACCGCCCCGGCCGACGCTCCCGGACGGTCCGCGAATTCGGCGGCCAGTGCCGAGTCACCCGGCACGTACAGGTAGATGACCGGATTGTGTTCAACTCCCTGGCCGTCCTCTCCCTGCGGGCGGATCGTGATGCGCAGCGACCCGGCTCCGTAAAGGTGGTATCCCGGCGGCAGGTCCGACTGCATGATCCGGAACTCGATCTGGCCGGCCAAGGGGGCCAGGATCTCAGAACCGGGTCCAATCTGGGCGGTGTGGACCGGTACGTACTCTCCGCCGGCGCCGAGCAGGACCTCGCGCCGGTCGGGAAGGGCGATCGCGGTCAGGCAGGCCTGGGCCGAAAACGGCAGGCTGGCGGCATACGCCGGCGCCGCGTCCAGCGCGGCCGGATCGGCGGGCGCGCAGGCGACGCCCGGATCCAGCAGCGTGCCTTCCTCCTCCGGCAACGGCCGGTTGGGGCGGTCATCGACCGGCTCCGGCGAAGGGGTGGCCGGGACGGGCGTAGCTGTGACGGGGGCGGCCTCGATCGTGGGAACCGGCGTCGCCGTCGCCGCGGGTTCGGGCGCCGGTTCCTCCGGTCCGCAGGCGATAAGCAGAACCGGCAGGAAGAACAGGATCAGCCGGCGGATCAATGCAGTTTGCCTCCGTCCGCGTCGCTGGGCATGTCGCCGGGATAGTCGCTGCAGATAGCTCGCGCTCCGGCGGCAACCATTTCACGATAAAGGTCGGCCCGGTTCACGGTGAACGTCCACAGCGCGATTCCCTTTTTGGCCAGCGCTTCGGCGACCGCGGGTCCCCGGACGAGCCGATGATCGACGTTCAAGCCGCAGGCTCCGGCGTCGGCCAGGGCTCCCGCCGTACTCGCCAGAGCAGATGGTGCGAGGAGATCGGATGCTTCGCCCGAATGCGGAAAAAGGATGGGCAGCGTGCGGACTCGGTGCGGGACAAGCAGCGGGACGTCGGCGATGCGCATGCCGGTCAGCCAACAGCTATCGCGCAATCCCAGGCGGTCGATCATCGCCAGCAATGGGACCACCGCGTTGCGGTCCTTCAGGTCAAAATCCCAACCGGCGCGGTCCCCGACCAGCTCGAAGGCCGCCTCCAAGGTCGGCACTCCCTGATCGGCAAACCGCGGATCGAAATGCGAACCGGCATCCAGTCCGGCAAGTTGCTCGGCCGATTGTTGGCCGGCATTCCCTGAACCGTTGGTTGTCCGGTCGAGCGCATCATCGTGTAGGAGGACCAGGTTTCGATCGGCGCTGCAGCGCACGTCCACCTCGATCACTTCGACACCGAGTTCTAGGGCGTGCTCAATCGCCGCCAGGGTGTTTTCGGGCCGGTGTCCGGCCCCGCCGCGGTGGGCCACCAGCAGCGGCCGGTGCGCGGGAATGTTGACTGCATTCAATCGGGTTGGCCAATCGTTCGATCAGGGCGCGCCGACTCGGCCCGCCTAGGCCTCGTCGATCCTGAATCCAGCCCAAGTCTGCCGCCATCCCCGATCGCGGGCAAGCCGGACCTGCCGATACATCGCCCGACAACGGGCGGACGGACAGGGTAAGTCCGCGGTGACCGGGTACGCCCGGAGGGATTCGAACCCCCGACACCTGGTTCCGAAGACCAGTGCTCTAATCCGCTGAGCTACGGGCGCGCGGCAGAATTATCCGCCAGCGCGACCGGCGTTTTTGCCGATCGAGAACTTCAACATGTGGCTTGTCCGTGATTCCCGTTCCCCGGCAGCAGATCCCTGGGCGGCACCCGGACGGACCGCCCTGAACCCTGAAAAATCGGTGGTCGGCCGGCGTGGGCGAATCCCCAATCCATCTATAATTCGTCTGCGCGCCGCCCCCGGCCAGGTTTGGCGGCGCAGCCCGCCTTTCTTTCCAGCTCCCTAATTCCTCTATGCCATCGCCCCGAAATCTGCGGATGCAACGCCAGCGCGCCAAAGTCGTGCGCCGGCAGCAGGCCCGCCGCCTGCGCAACCGCTTTTTCCGCACCACCACCCGCACCTTGGTCGGGAAGGCCCGCCGGGCGATTGCCGGGGGTGACCGTGAGGCCGCCGCCGGGGCGGTCGGAGAGGCCGTGAAGCAGCTCGACAAGGCCGCCGGCAAGGGCGTGCTTCATCGCAACAACGCCGCCCGGCGCAAGTCACGCCTAATGGCCGCCTTCGCCAAGGCATTCGGCGCCTAGCGGAACCGGCCTAGTTGCGGAAAGAGCGGTAGCAGAACCGCACGGTAAGGGTCTGCAATCCGGCCGCCAGGCCGCCGATCGTCAGTCGCCCGCTCTTGGAGCGTTCGTCCAGGTCCACGATCGCGGACAGCATGGCCCGCAAATCCGCCTCTCCCAAACCCATCGCCTGGGGCGCCGCCCTCCGCACCATTCCCGGCGAGGTTCGCGCGCGCTTGGCCACCGCGCCGTAATCGGCACCGGCGGCGATCAGGCTGCGGATAGTAATCAGTTGCCTAACCCGCGCCGCCAGCATCGCGATCAACGCTTCCGGAGCCTCGCCCTCCTCCAGTAGACCGGCCAGCAGGCTGGCCGCACGCGCCGGATCGGCGGCGACCACGGCGTCGATGTAATCCCAGACCACCACGTGCGCCGGCAGCGGGTCGACCGAGCGAACGTGACTTGCCGAAACCCGCCCCTCGAACCCGACCAGGGCGGAGAGTTTTTCGACCTCCCGGGCCAGGACGTTGCCATCCAGTTCCGCCTGTCGCAGCAGCAGTTCGACCGCTTCGGGGTCCAGCGTCACGCCGCCCTCGCGGGCCAGGTCGGCCACCCAGCGGCGGGCGTTCTGGCCGGACCGCGGGTCGCCGGTCAGGGCGGGCAGGGCATGAACTCTGAGGCGATCCGATTCCAGGGTCTGGGCGGCGCGGATGCGTCCGGAGCGCTCGCGCCCGGTAATCCCGTCCAGGCTGACGGTCAGAACGACCTCCGTCGTATCCGGAAGCCGGCCCAGGTTCTCGGCTAGCCAGCGCCAGAAGGGACCGCTGCGGGTGGGCGGCGGAAGGTTTTCGACCAGCACCGTCCGGCGGGCCGACCCCATGAACGGGAGCGAGAGGAACGCGGTCGAGACTTCCTGAAGATCGGCTTCCTGCCCGTCGAGGCGGGTCAGGTTCACCCCGTCGCCAGAGTCACCCAGCAGGCCCTTGACGACCTGCTGCATGCGCTGGTCGCGGTCGCCGATGACAAGGTGGACGTTCTGACTGCCGGGTGCCATGGCGCAGTCTATGGGCCCGAACGCTTGCTGGCACAAAACTGGGCCCCTTCCTACAATCAGGCCAGCGCAGGGGATCCGATTTTCAGGACAGGACGGTAAAAGTTGGCGGTCGCAATCAGAAACGCGGAACAGATCATCGCCGACTACGCGGCGGCTCGTCCACGGAGCGCGGCGCTTGCCGAACGCGCCGGGGGAGTGCTGGCCGGCGGAGTCGAGCACGACATGCGGATCTCGATCCCGTTCCCGGTGTACATCGAGCGCGCCGAAGGTGCCCACAAGTGGGACGTCGACGGGCATCGCTACATCGACTACATCGTCGGACACGGCGCCCTGCTGCTCGGACACAACCACCCGGCGATCCTGGGTCCGGTGCGCGAGCAACTGGCGCGGGGCACTCATTTCGGGGCCTCGCACGAACAGGTGATTGGCTGGGGCGAGCGCGTCCTTGATCTGGTGCCGTCGGCCGAATTCGTCCGCTTCCTCTCTTCCGGGACCGAAGCCACGATGATGGCCATGCGCATGTGCCGCGCGGTAACCGGCCGCGACAAGGTGCTCAAATTCCAGGGCCATTTCCACGGCTGGCACGAATACGCGATCGTCGCCTACGAGGAGCCGTTCGCGATCCCGACCTCGGCCGGCGTCCCGCAGGCGGTGCGCGACCAGGTCCTGGCGATCCCGGTCAACGATGAAGACCTGCTCGCCGACACACTGGGTTCGCGCGACGATATCGCCGGTGTGATCCTGGAGCCTTCCGGCGGCAGCTGGGGTTGGCGCCCGACCGAGTTGTCGTGGGTTCGGCGGCTGCGCGAGTTGACCGCGGCCCACCAGATCCCGCTGATCTTCGACGAGGTGGTCACCGGATTCCGTTTCGGGCCCGGCGGTTACCAGGGCGAGTTTGGCATCGTTCCCGACCTGACGACGATGGCCAAGATCATGGCCGGAGGGTTCCCTGGCGCCGCAGTGGCCGGACAGGCCCGGTTCCTGGAGCGGTTGGAATATCGCGGCGATTCAGTGTGGGACCGCGGGCAGCGGATCGCCCACCCCGGCACCTACAACGGCAACCCGCTGTCGGCGACCGCCGGCGCCGCGGTGCTCGAATACATCGCCGACGGTAAGGTTCACGCCAAGATCAACCGGCTGGGCGACCGCCTGCGCGACGGAATCGACGCCGCGTTCGCCGAGGCCGGCGTGCCCGGCGGATCCTACGGTTCGCACTCCTTCTTCCACATCACCTTCAACGGCGAGTACGGTTCGGCCGGAACCGGTCCGAGCAAGCTATTCGGGTGCCTGATGCTGGAGAACGGCGTGCACATCGGCTCGCACGGCGGCATGCTGTCGGCGGCCCTCGACGATGCCGATATCGACGCCACCGTTGACGCCGTCCGCGCCAGCCTGGAAGGACTGAAGAGGGCCGGCCAGCTCGACTAGGCGGCGGCCCGCCGGACTAGGTCTGGAGGTCGATCGACTGTTCGTGGGCGGCCCTGATGGCGCGCCCGAACAGTCCGCGAATCCCGCCTTCTTCAAACACCTGCAGGGCCCGGGCGGTGGTCCCGCCGGGCGAGGTCACCTGCGATTTGAGAACCGCCGGGTGTGCGCCAGTCGCATCGGCCAGCGCCATCGATCCGGCGATCGTCTCCATCGCCATCTTTTGGGCCACGTCGCGCGGCAAGCCGAGAAAAACCCCTGCGTCGGTCCATGATTCCAGCAAAAGGAAAGCGTAGGCCGGACCGCTGGCGCTGACCGCGGTGGCGATGTCGATGTGATGTTCGTCGGCGGTGTAGAGCTCAGAGCCCAATCCGTTGAGGATTTCGCGGACCCGGGCCAGGCTGGATTCGGATACTGCTTCGGAAGCCGTCCATACGGTGAATCCGCGGCCCACCTGAACGGCGGTGTTGGGCATCGCCCTGACCACGCGCTGATGGCCGAGGTGGGCAGTCAATGAATTCAGCCTGGCCCCGGTCACGAAGGAGATCACGAGCTGGCTCTCGTTGATGTGGGCGGCGGCCTGGGCGGCGGCCTGTTCCAGGTGCTGCGGCTTGACCACCAGGATGACCGTATCGGCCTCCGCCATCCAGGGGCCGCACTCGGCGAACGCCTTCACTCCCGTGCCCTCCATCAGCGCCTCGCGGGCGGCGGGCAACGGGTCGCACGCCTGGATCGAATCGGGAGCGCAAATCTGGGATTGGATCAAGCCCCGAATGGTGGCCGTAGCCATCGCGCCGGCGCCGATGAAGGCGACTCTGCCTGCCATGAGCGGTCCTTAGGGCGAGCCTTTAGCAAGAATCGGTTTAACCGTTCCTAGGTTAAGTGTAGGGGCGGTCCCGATGCAGCTTTTACCATCCCCCGGACCCGCCGATTGCACCCGATTTATGGATTGCCCAGCGTCGCCCTGGTCGGTGCGCCCGGCGCCGGGCGCAGCCGACTGCTGCGGGCGCTGGCACCCGAATCCCGCCATCGCACCAATCTCTCGCCCCGCCTGTCCGCCGATCGGGGCCGGGTCGTGCTTTATGACCCGCAGCTGGACGAATTGGCGCAATTGCTGGGGTCGGCCAAATCCAGCCCGGCCCAAATCGAATTCGTCGATTGCCAGGCCGGCCTCGGCGACGCCCACGGGCAGGCCGAGTGGTTCGGCAACCTGGCCGCGTTCGACGCCCTGGCGCTGGTGCTGGGGCTCTACGCCGAACCGGATCCACTAGCGGCGCTCGATCCGACGCTGGACCTCGTGCGCGAGGAACTAAATATTTGGGATCTGGGGTTGGCCAAACGCAGACTGGAACGCATCCGGGCCGAACTGCCCCGCGCGCCGCGCGCCGAGCGCGCCCAATTGGAGCGTGAACGTGACCTTTTCTCCCGGATCGTCGATCACCTGGGCGGCGGGCGCTCGCTGGCTGAATTGGGCCTTCAGGCGCCTGAAACCGAGCTGCTGCGCGGTTTCGGCTTCCTCGGCCGCAAACCGTTCCTGGTGGTTGCCAACACAGCCGATTCGACGGTGGGCGATTGGAGCAAATTGAAGGCAAATTGCCGTTGGCCGCTGGTCGGAGTCAGCGCCGAACTCGAGTCCGAAGCGGCCGAGCTGGAACCGGATCTGGGATCGGAGCTGCTGTCCGAATACGGCATCGCCGAAGGGCCGATTTCGCGCCGGGTCGCGGCCGCCGCCGGAGGCGCCCTGCAGATCCGGACGTGCTACACGGCCAACCGGCGCGAGGCGCGCGCCTGGTCGATCGGTCCCGAGGCCAGCGCCTACCAGCTGGCCGACGCCGTCCACAGCGACGTGGCGCGAGGGTTCATCCGGGCCGAGGTCATCTTGGCAGCCGAACTGATTGGACTGGGATCCCTGGCCAGGGCCCGGGAGCTTGGTAGCCTGCGGCGCGAGGGACGCGACTACCGGCTGGCCGACGGCGACCTTGTCAACATCCTCTTCTCCGGCTGACTACCCGCCGCGGTGGGCCAGCCCGACGATGTCGGCCAGCGAATCGACGCCGGCCTCTCCGCAATAGCGTTTGATCCCCTCGGCCAGGAGGGCGGCGCGGTCGGCGGCCACGAAATTGATCGTGCCCAGTTGAATGGCGGCCGCTCCGGCCAGGATGTACTCCAGGGCGTCCTCGAGGCCAGAGATCCCTCCAACCCCGACGATCGGAATATCGACTTCGGGGTAGACCTCGAAAACAAAGCGGACTCCCAGGGGCCGGATGGCCGGGCCGGACAGTCCGCCGAACACCCCGCCCAACAGCGGCCTGCGGCTGGCCGGGTCGATCTTCATGCCCAGGACGGTGTTCATGATCGTGAGCCCGTTGGCCCCGGCCGCCTGCGCGGCCAACGCCAGCGGCCGCATGTCGGTCACGTTCGGCGAGAGCTTGGCCAGCAGCGGCAGCGAGCAGTTGTCGCGGATCGTGGCGACCGCGGCCGACAGGAGGTCAGCGTCGGTTGCGAATTCGAGTCCGTTGGCAACGTTCGGGCAGGAGAAGTTGGCCTCGATTGCGTCCACCCCGGGAACGCCTTCAAGCATCCTGGCCATACTTGCAAATTCAGCCAGCGAGTACCCGGCCAGGCTGACCACGACCGCCGGCGGCATAGCCTGCCAGCGGCGCTGGTAGCTGCGCACGATCCCTTCCAATCCGGGATTGGGCAGCCCGATCGAATTGAGCATCCCGGAAGGCGTCTCGACGGTGCGTGGAGTGGCATTTCCCTCGCGCGGATTGGAGGTCGCGGTCTTGGTAACGACCGCACCGATGGCAGCCAGGTCGCTCACCCTGGCCAGTTCGTCGGCGAACCCGGCCGTGCCCGAAGCGGTCATAACCGGGTTTGAAATCCGCAACGGCCGATCACCGGCGCAAATGTGGACGGGGAGGTCGGTACCGGCGCCTGGCAAGCAAATCCTCCCCTGCGGGGCGTTATGGGCAATCTAACCTTGCCGAGCCCCGGGCAAGACTACGGTACGGCCCCAAGAAGCGATCGGAAATGCTGGATTTGTAATTACAAATCCTGAATTCGCACTTGCGGTGATAACATAATTTTGTCACCTGCGGCGGCTGGCGCAAATCTGTGAATCGATGCGGCGTCGGGCATTTCGGAAGCGGTTGTTCATTGGCAACAAAAATTGCGGTCGCCAACCAAAAGGGCGGGGTAGGCAAGACCACCACGACCGCGAATTTGGGCGTTGCCATGGCCCGCGACGAAAAGCGGGTGCTGCTGGTCGACATGGACCCGCAGTCGAACCTGACCGCCGCTTTCGGGCTGGAACGCAATCTTGCCGAGACGCTGACTCAGGCCCTAATCGACCGCGACCGCGCGCTCCCGATCCTGCGCGTGGCCGACGCGTCGGGCATCGAGGTTGATATCGTCCCGGCCAGCCTGGACATGACGACCGTCGAGACGGCGCTTGCTTCGCGTATCGGGCGCGAAATGCGGCTGCGCGACAAGCTGCGCAAGATCGAAGAGGATTACGATTTCATCCTGATCGACACGCCCCCGTCGCTGGGACTGCTGACCGTCAACTCGCTGGTCGCGGCCGAGTACGTGGTGGTCCCCACCGAGGCCCGGTTCTTCTCGCTGCAGGGACTGGAGATGCTCAAGGAGAGTATCAACGAGGTCCTTTACATAAATCCGAATCTGCGAATTCTGGGAATCCTGCTCTCCAAGCTGGATCGCCGACTGCGCGAAGAGAAATCGGTCGCCGAGTTCATCCGCGAGGAATGGGGCGACACCGCGTTTTCGGCCTACATACCCACCAATAGCAAGATCCTGGAAGCATCCAGCAACGGCGTCTCGTTGTACGCCTACAAGAAAAATCGCACCTCAACGCCGGGCCTGAGACTGGCGATCGGATCCTATGAAGAACTAGCAAAGGAAGTGGCTGAACGTGTCTGACCGCGACGGAAGCGCTTTTGATCCAATCCGCCTGCAGGACCGGAGGCGCGACTCAAATGTTGTGGCCGGTCTGGTCGGGTCGGGACCCAACATGCGATCGAACGCGGTGCACGACATCAAGGTCTTCGGGGTCGGCGGCGCCGGCAACAACGCCATAAACCGCATGATCGCCGAAGGTGTTGGTGGAGTCACGTTCGTCGCCGTCAACTGCGATGCCCAGGATCTGGAACAATCGCGCGCCGATGAGCGCATCATCATCGGCGAGCGATCGACCAAGCGGCTGGGGGCCGGGGCCGATCCCCGGCTGGGCGAGAAGGCCGCCATCGAGTCGCTGTCGGCGATCGAGACCGCCGTGGCCGACGCCGACATGGTCTTTATCACCGCCGGCATGGGCGGTGGGACCGGATCCGGCGCGGGCCCGATCGTCGCCCGCGCGGCGCGTGCTGCCGGGGCATTGACGGTCGGAGTCGTGACCACGCCGTTCGCATTTGAACAGGGCATGCGGATGCGGGTCGCCCGCACTGCCGTCGAGAACATGTACCAGAACGTAGATTCGTTGGTCGTCGTCAGCAACGACAAGCTCGTGGAGCTGGTTCCGCGGTCCCAGCCGATCGCCGACGCTTTTCGAATAGCCGACGAAATGCTGCTCAACGGCGTCCGCGGGATAACCGACCTGGTAACCAATTGCGGCTTCATCAACGTCGACTTCGCCGACGTGCGCAAGATCATGTACGACTCGGGGACCGCGATGCTCGGAGTCGGTTCGGCCGCCGGCGGGGATCGGGCCGAATCGGCCCTGAAGGCGGCGCTGAAAAGCCCGCTGCTGGAAACCCCGGTGGAGAGCGCGACCGGAATACTCGTCAACATCACCGCCGGGCCGGACCTGGGCATTCACGAGGTGAACCGGATCGTGGATTCCATCCGCCAGACCTCCGATCCCGACGCCGACATCGTTTTCGGCGCGGTAATCGACGAGGAGGCCCGGGACCGACTCTCGGTAACCGTCATCGCCACCGGATCCGATCAAGCGCACGGCGCCGCGTCCCCGGCCGCCGAACTCCCCCGGCGGCGATCCGATCCACCGGACCTGGACTCGATTCACCGCGAATTTGAAAAACTGGGTGCCGAGCTAGGCGAAAGCCAGCCGGTGGCAGTCGCCGAATCAGCGGCCGGTGCCTACGATGACCTGGATCCCTGGCACGATCTTGATCCCGAGATCCCGGCGTTCATACGCCGCCGCCGCAACCTGCGCCAGTAGGAACCGAACCCGGCCGCCCGGCGGGGGGCCGACAATCTAGCAAAAACCGACCGGTGAGCACCGGTCGATTGCGGGCAAGACGTGGGACGCAATGGGAACTAACCCGCCCGAACAGGCGGCGCTGGAGCGAATCTGCCAGTGGTTGACCGACCGCGAGGGCACACCACGGCCCTGGAACGCGCTGGAGATGCTGCAGCTGGCGCTGCACTATTGCGACGTTCCAGGTTTGTACGCGATGCTGCGCGACAGCGCGGCCGAGGGACGCGGCGGCAACCGGTCCCAGGGCATGGCGCTGCGCCTGGCCGCCGAGCGGCTGAATTCGGCGCTGCCGCGGCAGCTCCTGCCGGTAAACCGCGCCGCCAGCCGGGCCCAGCAGCTGCGCCGGTTCGCCCACCTGCAGAACGAGGCCATGGCTGCGATCTCCTCCGCCTACGAGGCCCGTGGCCGGAGCGCCGAGACGGACTCTGCGGGGCTCGGCAGCCTGGAAGCCCTGCGGCGCATTGCCAAGGCCGCAAATTCGTCGTTGGACGTGAACGAGACCTGCGATTTCACCGCCGACGCGATCGTGAGCGTGATGGACGTCGACGAGTGCTCGGTCTGGATCCTCGACGAGACGACCAACCGCCTTGTGCTGCGCAGCACGACCGGCCTCAATCGCGACCAGATCGGTCAGGCCGGATTGCAGATCGGCGAGGGCATTTCCGGCTCGGCGGCCGAACTGGGGCGCTCGATCGCGGTGCGCGACGCCTGGGCCGACCCGCGCTTCAAGGTTCTGCCGGCGCTGGACGAGGAAATCTATCGCAGCCTGTTGGCGGTACCGGTAGTGCTCGCCAACCCGGCCCGCCTGCTTGGGGTGCTCTCGATCCGGTCGCGGATCCACCGCGATTTCCCCAGCCAGGAAATCGAATTCGTGGAGACCGCGGCCGAGCAACTGGCGACCGCGCTCTGGAACGCCACCCTTTACCAGCAGACCGACGAGCGCCTGCGGCAGCGCAACAACGAACTGACCACCCTGCAGCGCATCTCGCAAAACCTGACTTCGCGCCTGGAATACACCGAAGTGCTGTCCACGATCGCCGAGCAGGCCGCGGCGATCCTGAATGCCGACAAAGCGGCGATTTTTCAGCTGGATGAATCTGCCGGCGATCTCTCCATCGTCGCCGCCCACAAGCTCAGCGCCCGTTACCGGAGCCTGCGCCTGCAACTCGGCGAGGGCGTGGCCGGACGGGTGGCGGAGCGGCGGGCGCCGCTGATAGTCGAGGACGCGCTATCCGACCAGCGCCTGCGCGTCTCGCGGGAGTTGATCGAAGCCGAGGGATACCGGTCGATGATCTGCGTGCCTCTAATGTTTCGCGGGTCGGTGATCGGGGTGATCAGCGTCTATTCGGTGGCGGTTGGCGAATTCGTCGAGGAGGAGCTCCGGATCATCGCCAGTTTTGCCGACCAGGCCGCCATCGCCATGGCCAACGCCCGGTTGTACGAGCAGTCGCTGCGGGGTCTGCACCGCAATGAACTGCTGCTGCGCGAACTCCACCACCGGGTCAAGAACAACCTGCAGACGGTGGCATCGCTGCTCAACCTGCAGTCGCGGCGAACCAGGTCGCCGGAAGTGGCCTCGGTGCTCGCCCTGTCGGCCGGCCGGATCGCCGGCATGGCGGCGGTCCACGACCTGCTGTCGGCGCAGGAAGACGAAGCGGCCACCGCGATCGAGATCGTTAACAAGATGGCCGAAATCGCCAGCTCGGACGCATCCGCTACCGGGATGTCGGTGCAGATCTCGGTCGATGGAGACCGGGTCGAGATCGACGAGGACCGGGCCACGGTGTTCGCCCTGGTGGTCAACGAATTGATATGGAACGCAATGGGTCACGGTTTCGACGTAGGCCTGAAGGGCCGCATTGGGGTGCGGATCGAGGTGGACGCCGACATGATCAAGACCAGCGTCCGCGACAACGGTTGCGGTCTCCCGGCGAATTTCGAGTTGGGACGCGATTCAGGGCTGGGCCTCACCATCGTGCAGCAGTTGGTCGAATCCGATCTCGGCGGCCACTTTTCGTTGCGAAATGACGCGGGATGCGTTGCCGCGGTTACTTTCCCACTGCCGCGTCGCGCCGGCAATCGGCCGATTCCTGTGCTGGGCTCAGAACGCGAACAGTCCACCGCGCCAGCCTAGTTTTTGTGCCGTCCATCCTGCCGCAGCCGGGGCCGATCGCTGCGCGAACCGTGATCAGGTTGGAACCGGCTCCGAACGCCAGTCCGCAAACCTCGCGAGCACCTGAAATGCCAGTCGCCGCCGAGGTGCCAGCGAAGGGGGCCCATCACCGTTGCTGCGGCACCCGAAAGGCTGGCACGGCGCAATTTGCCAAAAGCACCAGTTCTCGAGCTTTGTCCGCCGCACATCCGCGGCCGGGGTCGACGCTTGAAGACTTATCTAATCCAGCAGCAATCGGACCTTCTGGAGAACTTCCGCCACAACTGAGCGTGGTGCCCGAGTCGCCAATCGTGCTCCTCGATGGCGCCAGTCCAAGCTCCTGATTTGATCGGCGATAACGACGCCGGTTACCGGTCCATTTGGCGGCAGTTTTACTTCGAATGGCCAGGCCCGGATTCTGGTCGTGATTGGACATGCCAAAGCTACGCTAGACCGCTCGTTGTAACTTCGCGGACTCAATATCAGCGCGTGACGGCGGCCGGCTTGCTCGTGTCCGACTTGGTCTGCGAAACGCAGCCAGACGATGTCGCCGCGACCGGGGACCGGTTCGCCGTCTACCATTCTTCCTCGCCTAGTGGCGGACCCCATTCTTCCTCGGGGTGTTGACGATTCCTGGACATTTCCTTTATCAGGTCGTTGAGGTCGAAGTTCCGTTTTCGCAAATGCAACTCTTCCCCTTTTGGATCGATTTCTATCGCCGACCCTTCGCCGACCCCCCACTGCTCAGCAACCGCCTTAGGAATTCGGATGGCAAGGCTAGAGCCCCACTTTGAAACGTGTGACTTGACGCCCATAATCAACTCCTTGAGGATATTCATTGTATATCTTTTGGATTCACGTCGTTGGAATTGCGGCAACCAGCCGGCCAATTTCGCCAGCCCCCGCAATTCAGACCGTCGCCCAAATGCAATCCGAAGGGGTATGCAACCGCTACTTCAATACCCGCGAGGCGGGGTGATGATGCTGCCAGGGTAAATTTCGCGGCATCCTCGTTAGTCCGGCCCAGGCCGCCGTTTGGTTACGGCTAGGCCCGGTCGGCAGCGGACGCCCAACCTCCAACGCCGGCGGGCTCCCGCCGAGCGGGGCGGATCGGCGCCCGAGGCAACCGCGGCGACGCGGAATCCGGGGCCCGCCCGTCAAGTCCGTGTTCGTCGGCGTAAGGGAGCGCGGCTAGGAGTTCCGGGCGAAGAGGATCGAACCGATCACCCAGACTGGTGAGAAATCGAGGCTGGCTTAAATGCCCGAATCCCATTGCCAGGTAAGCTCCCGGGCTTCGAACACCGGACCTTCGGTGCAGACGCGCTTTAGCCCCGATCGGGTGGTCACAACGCAGCTGTAGCACACTCCGAGACCGCACGCCATCCGTGCCTCCAGCGCGAATTGGACAGGCCGGTGGCGCAGCCGCTGCGGGGTGGGGTCGAGAGCGTCGATCCGGCTTGCGCAGGCCTGCAGCATCGGGTTGGGCCCGCAGGCCAGCACCGCATCCGACCACTGGTACCACTCCGGCAGCAGCTCGACGACGCTGCCGGTCGCGCCGTAGGATCCGTCGTCGGTGGCGTAATACACCTCGGCATGCGCGGGAAGCTTGGCGGCGGGGGTCAGCCCGGCTTGCGAGCGCGCTCCGTTCAGAATCACGCAGGAGCGGTCCGGAGCCGATTCGGCCTGGGCGATTAGCGGTCCCAGGCCGATGCCCCCGCCGACCAGCAGCAGGTGCCGGCATCCGTCCGGCGGCGCAAAGCTCGAACCCAGCGGCCCGAGGGTGTCCACCGGATCGCCGGGTCGCAATTCGGAAAGCCAACGCGAGCCGCGACCGACGACATGGAACAGGATCGCCACCGCTCCTTCGCGGGCATCGATTCGCGAGAGGCTGTAGGGCCTCCGCAGCAACGGGTCCTGCTCGCCGCCGCTTACGTGCACGAACTGCCCCGGTCGGGCGCGGTCGGCGATCTGCGGGGTGGCAAGTTCGATCCACCACAGCGATTCGGACAGCTGCTCGTTGGCGATCACCGTCGCCACGTCGAAGATCGGGCTGGGCCCGGTCATTGGCGCCGGTCGTGGCGGTAATGGTCGATAGGAAGAACGAATTCTTCGTCGGCGGATTCGAGCGCCCGCACCAGGGCGGCGGCGGTATCCAGCGAGGTGAGGCAGGGCAGCATGCGCTCGTTGGCCGATCGCCGCATCCGAAAACCGTCTTCGAGCGTCGGCCGGTCCCAGGTAAGGGTGTTTACGACCAGGACGGTCGCGGGATCGCGAACGTGGTCGAGCAGGCTCAGTTGCCCGGGCGAGGCCTCGTCGAGCCGGTTGATGGTCTCGGCCGGAATGCCGGCCCCCGCCAGGAACCGGGCGGTGCCGCGCGTGGCCTTGATGTGGTACCCGCGGGCATTGAGCGACCTGGCGATCGGGAGCGCCTCGGGTTTGTCGCGGTCGGCGACCGACATGATCACCGTGCCGCGATCGGGGATTCCCAGTCCGGCCGCCAGCATGGCCTTGCGCAGGGCCGGGGCAAAGCCGAAGTCGACGCCCATGGCCTCGCCGGTCGATTTCATTTCCGGGCCGAGGAACGAATCTACCCCGGTCAGCTTTGCGTGCGAGAAGACCGGGGCCTTGACCGCTACCAGCGGTCCTTCCGGGGCATGGCCGTAGTCCCAGCCCTGCTCCGGCAGGGTCTGACCCAGCATCGCCTTGGTCGCCAGTCCGACCATCGGAATCCCGGTCACCTTGGAGAGAAACGGAACCGTCCGGCTGGCGCGGGGATTTACCTCGATCACGTAGACCTGGTCCTCCCAGATCACGTACTGGATGTTGAGCAGACCCACCGCGCGAACCGCCCTGGCGATGCGGTCGGTGTAGTCGACCAGGACTTCCTTGAGGTGCCCGGCCACGTGCTGCGTCGGATAGACCGCGAAGCTGTCTCCGGAGTGGACGCCGGCCCGTTCGATGTGTTCCATGATTCCCGGAATGAGTACCCCGTGCCCGTCGCAGACCGCGTCGACCTCGACCTCCAGACCCTGCAGGTACTTGTCGATGAGCACCGGGTGTTCGGGCGACGGCTGGGTCACGGTCGCCACGTACCGGCTCAGACCGGCGGGATCGGACGCGATCTCCATGGCCCGCCCGCCCAGCACGTAGGAAGGCCGGATCAGAACGGGGTACCCGATCCGGCGGGCCACCGACAGGGCGTCCTCGATCCGCCGCACCGTGGCGCCGGGCGGACGCGGTATGCCCAGTTCTTCCAAGAGACCGTCCAATTTTTCGCGGTCTTCCGACGCGTCGATGCTGGCGGCGTCGGAGCCGGTCAGCGAAACCCCCATGTTGTAGAGGGGCTCGGCAAGATTGATGGCCGTCTGGCCGCCGAACTGGACCACGACCCGCGGATCGCCGCCGCCGGACTCGTTGTCGATGATGTCCGCGACGCACTCCACGTCGAGGGCTTCGAAGTACAACCGGTCGGAGGTGTCGAAATCGGTGCTGACGGTCTCCGGGTTGCTGTTGATCATCACCGCCCGCCAACCGCTCTCCTGGAGCGCCCAGGCCGAGTGCACCGAGCAGTAGTCGAATTCGATGCCCTGCCCGATCCGGATCGGGCCCGATCCCACCACCACCGCCGCTTGGCCGGATTGCCGGTCGGCCTCGTTTTCCGCCTCGTAGGTCGAATAGAAATACGGCGTCACCGCGGCGAATTCGGCCGCGCAGGTGTCGACCAGCTTGTAGACCGGCACGATTCCGAGCCGCTTGCGCAACTCGCGCACCCGGTCGGGCAGATAGTCGGCCAGCTGGGCGATCACCGAATCCGGAACACCGAGCCGCTTGGCGTCCCAGAGCAGCGCCGCGTCCAAAGGCTCCTCCAGCAGCCGCAGCTCCATGGCGATCAAGTTGCCCAGCTTGGCGATGAAGAAGCGGTCGATTGCGCTCAGCTCGAATATTTCCTCGACGCTGCGCCCGCGCCGCAGCGCCGCCAGGATCGCCCACAGGCGCTGGTCGTTGGGGTGGCTGATGGCCCGGTCCAGGACCTGGTGATCGCTCCAGGCGGGGTCCTCCCAGAGCATCGAACGGCCGCTGATCTCCAGCGAACGTAGCGCCTTGCTGACCGCCCCTTCGATGGTGCGTTCGATGGACATCACCTCGCCGGTGGCCTTCATCTGGGTCCCCAGCGAGCGGTCGGCGGTCGGGAATTTGTCGAACGGCCAGCGCGGAATCTTGGCGACCACGTAGTCGAGCGCCGGCTCGAACGCGGCCGCGGTTTCGCCGGTGATCGGATTGGCAAGCTCGTCGAGACGGAACCCGATCGCGATCTTGGCGGCGATGCGCGCGATCGGGTAGCCGGTGGCCTTGGAAGCCAGCGCCGACGAGCGGCTCACGCGCGGATTCACCTCGATGACGCGGTACTGGAACGAGTTCGGGTCCAGGGCCAGCTGGACGTTGCAGCCCCCGGCGATGTCCAGGGCGTCGATGATCTTCAGCGATGCGCTGCGCAGGAGCTGGTACTCCTTGTCCGAAAGGGTCTGGCTGGGGGCGAAAACAATCGAATCGCCGGTGTGCACCCCCATCGGGTCGAAGTTTTCCATGTTGCAGATGGTCACGCAGGTACCGGCCGCGTCGCGCATGACCTCGTATTCGATTTCTTTCCAACCGGACAGGTATTCCTCGACGAGCACCTGCCCGATCGGGGAAGCCTCGACGCCCTGCGCAACCAGTTCATCCAGGCGGTTCAGGTCCTCGGCGATCCCGCCCCCGGTGCCGCCCAGGGTGTAGGCCGGACGGATGATCAGCGGGAACCCCAATCGTTCGGCTATCGAGCGCCCCTCGGCAACCGTGTGGGCGATGTCCGATCCGGGAATCGGTTCGTCGATCCTCAGCATCAGGCGCCGGAATAGGTCCCGGTCCTCCGCCTGCCGGATCGCCGAGATCGGAGTTCCCAGGAGGCGGACCCCATAGCGCTCCAGGATCCCGGCCTCCTGCACCTCGCGGGCCAGGTTGAGGCCAGTCTGGCCGCCCAGCGTCGCCAGCAGGCCGTCGGGGCGTTCGCGCCGGATGATTCGTTCGACGATCTCCACCGTAAGCGGTTCGATATAGACCACGTCGGCCACGTCCTCGTCGGTCATGATCGTGGCCGGGTTGGAGTTGACCAGGACGGTCGTGATCCCTTCCTCGCGGACCGCCTTGCACGCCTGGGTGCCGGCGTAGTCGAATTCGGCCGCCTGCCCAATCACGATCGGGCCGGATCCGATGATCAGCACCTTGCGCAACGAGGAGTCCTTCATCGGCTTTCGACCAGATCCAGAAACCGGTCAAAGAGATGCTGGTTGTCCTGCGGACCGGGGGCGGCTTCGGGGTGGTACTGGACCGAGAACACCGGCAGGTCCCGGTGGGCCAGGCCTTCGACCGAACCGTCGTTTAAGTTCAGGTGGGATACGGCGAATCCGGAACTTTCCGGGATTGATTCGGCCTCGACCTGGAAACCGTGATTCTGTGCGGTAATGCAGACCCGACCGCTGGCCAGCTCCTTGACCGGGTGGTTCGAGCCGCGGTGTCCGAATTTGAGGCGCGAGGTCTTGGCGCCGATCGCCAGCCCCAGGACCTGGTGCCCCAGGCATATCCCCATCAGCGGATACCGCTCGATCAGGGCGCCCACGGTTTCAACTGCCCGGACCGCCGCCTCAGGGTCGCCCGGACCGTTGGCCAGAACCACACCGTCGGGTCGCAATGCGTCGACTTCCGCCGCGCTGACGCCGTAGGGCAGCACGCTGATGCGGCAGCCGCGCACCGCCAGCGAACGGGCAATGTTGGACTTGGCGCCGGTGTCCAGCAGGGCAATCCGGGGGCGCGATGGCCGCGTCTCCGGTGCGGGCCAGGGATCCCACGGCCCGCTCTCGAACTCGTATCGGCGGCCGTAGGTCACTTCTTCGATCAGGTGCTGGGCCGACAGCGCCGGCACCGCGGCGGCGCGTTTTTGGAGCTCGGTCAGAAACCGGTCCGGCAAAACGGCCCGCCCGGTGATCCAGGCGAAGCGGTCGCAGTCGGGGACATCACCTTCCACCCGGCTCAGCAAGCCCTTGCGGACACCGCCCGACCGCAGTATTCGGACCAGCCGCCGGGTGTCGATGCCGGAGAGGACCGGAATGCCGAATTCGGAGAGGAATTCGGAAAGCGGCTGCTGGTTGCGCCAGTTGCTGGCGCGCTCGGCATGCTCGCGCACCACCAGTCCCGCCAGCCAGGGCCGGCGCGATTCGGGATCGTGCCGATTGGCGCCGTAGTTGTTTATCAGGGGGTACGCCAGCACCACGATCTGTCCGCGATAGGAAGGATCGGTAGTGATCTCCTGGTACCCGGTCATGGAGGTGTTGAAGACGACCTCGCCGCCAACCTCGCCGCCCGGCCCGTGGGCGTAGCCGAAGAAGTGTTCGCCGGTCTCCAGGCTTAGGATCGCCCGGTGCTGCATCAGGATCGCGCCGCCGGGGATTCGATCTCGAAGACCGACTCCCCGTCCACCCAGGTGGCAACCGCCCGACCGGGCAGGGTTTTTCCGTGCAGGGGCGAGTTCTTGCCCCGGGACCGAAAGCGCCAGCGGTCCACCCTCCAGGTCCGGGCGGTGTCGATGGCCACGATGTCGGCTGCCGCCCCCGGCGCCAGGGTTCCGCCCGGAAGGCCGTACAGGCGGGCCGGGTTGATGGTCATCATCGCCAGCAGGTCCGGGAGCTCCAGCACGCCGTCGGCCACCACCGACAGCATCACCCCCAATGCGGTTTCGAATCCGGAGAAACCGGACGGAGCTTCCTCGAACGGGGCCAGTTTTTCATGCTCGGCGTGCGGCGCGTGATCGGTGCCGATTAGGTCGAACGCACCGGCCGCGAGGCCTGCGCGGAGCGCGTCTACGTGGTCGCGCGACCGCAGCGGCGGGTTTACCTTGGCCTGGCTGTCAAACGCGTGCTCCCCCTCGCCGGCGATGAGTTCGTCGGTCAGGGTGAGGTGATGGGGCGAGACTTCCGCGAACACCCGGACGCCACCGGCACGGGCGCGATCCAGTATCTCGACCGATCCGCCCGAGGATATGTGCAGGGCGTGGTAACGGCAGCCGGTGAGCCGGGCCAGGCGAAGGTCTCGCTCGAGCATGATTTCCTCGGCCTGGTGCGGGGCTCCGATCAGGCCCAGGCGGGCTGAAACGTGACCCTCGTGCATGCTGGCGCCGGCAATCAGGGTCGGATCCTCGGCATGGTTGGACACCGGCAGGTCGAAACGGGTCGCGTATTCGAATGCGGTCCGCATCAGCCGTGCCGAGGCCACCGGTATTCCGTCGTCTGAAAACCCGATCGCCCCGGCCGCCGCCAGCCGGCCCATGTCAGAAAGCTGCCGGCCCTCGAGACCGATGCTGAT
Organism: Chloroflexota bacterium; assembly: GCA_009840625.1. Lineage (NCBI taxonomy): Bacteria > Bacillati > Chloroflexota > Chloroflexota bacterium. The sequence continues at coordinate 42,009 of VXNJ01000014.1, forward strand.
GCTGGCCAGCTGGGCGATGCGCACGCAGGCCCCACGGGCGCGTTCCTGGATATCCCGCAGCACCGCGGGGTGGTCGACCACCGGGTTGGTGTTGGCCATCGCGACCACCGTCGTGAATCCCCCGGCCGCCGCCGCCCGGGCCCCCGATTCGATGGTCTCCTTGTGCTCGCCCCCCGGGGTACGCAGGTGGCAGTGGGGGTCGACCAGGCCCGGCGCCACGACCAGCCCGTCGGCGTCAAATCGCCGGGCGCCGTCGGGGGCCGCGATGTCGCGGCCGCGCGCTTCGACGCGGCCCGCGCGGACCAGCAGGTCGGCGACCTGGTCGAAACCGTCGGCCGGGTCGATCACCCGGCCTCCCCTGATCAACAGGTCCGGGGAGTCGGTCAAGATTCGACTCGCAGCACGTTGCGGGCCAACAGGTAGATCACTGCCATCCGGACCGCCAGCCCGGCGGTGACCTGTTCGGAAATGACCGATCGGTCCGAATCGGCCAGATCCGGCTCGATCTCGACGCCGGTGTTCTGCGGACCGGGATGCATGAGGATTGCCCCCTCCCCGGCCGACTCGATGTGGCGGCGGCGAATGGAGTAGCTGGCCACGTACTCGCCGGTCGAGGCCAGCCAGGGGCCGGACATGCGTTCGCGCTGGATCCGCAGCCCCATCAAGACGTCGGCCCCAACCGCCGCCCGGTCGAGGTCGGACTCGATCGATACCGCCGGCATCGCCGCCAGCTGCCCGGGAACCAGCTGCGGCGGGCCGCAGAGGACCAGTTCGGCGCCCAGCTTGCCCAGGGCCAGGACGTTCGAGCGGGCGACCCGGCTGTGCCGGATATCGCCGACGATCACTACCCGCAGGCCGTCAACGGACCCGAACCGCCGGCGGATGGTGAGGGCGTCGAGCAGTCCCTGGCTGGGATGGGCATGGCAGCCGTCGCCGGCGTTGATCACCGGCCCGTCCAGGATCCGGGCAGCAAGGTGCGGGGCGCCGGCGCGGGCGTGCCGCATCACGAACATGTCGGCCCCCAGGGCAGCCACCGTGGCCAGGGTATCGACCATCGATTCGCCCTTGGAAAGGGAACTCCCGGCGGAGGCGAAATTGATTACTTCGGCCCCGAGCGCCTTGGCGGCCAGCTCGAACGAGATCCGGGTCCTGGTCGATGACTCGAAGAACATGTTCGCCAGTTTCACCCCGCGCAGCGCCGGCACCTGCGGCACCTGGCGGTCGAGAATCTCGGCCATCGATTCGGCCGCATCCAGTACGTACTCGATATCCGTCCGGCTGTAACCGTCCAGGTCGAGCAGGTGCCGGTGGCCGAAGCCGTTCAACGCTCGCCCGCCGAAATGGTGACCCGATCGGTTTCATCAATCTCGGCAATCAGCACCTGCACGTGGTCGGCGCGCCGGGTCGGAAGGTTCTTGCCGACGTAGTCGGGCCGGATCGGCAGTTCGCGGTGGCCGCGGTCGATGAGCACCGCCAGCTGGACCCGGTCGGGGCGGCCGAACGACCCGAGCGCATTCAGCGCGGCCCGCACCGAGCGACCGGTGTATACGACGTCATCGACCAGGATCACGTTGAGCCGGTCCAGGCTGAAATCGATCCGGCTGGGGAGAATCTCGCGCAGCGGAGCTCGAATGGCGAGGTCGTCGCGGTGCATGGTGATGTCGAGCTGTCCGACCCGCGGCCGGACGCCTTCGATAGCGGCGATCGTGCCGGCCAGGCGCTCGGCCAGGGGTGCGCCACGGGTGCAAATCCCCACCAGGGCCAGCGATTCGGGATCTCCGCAGCGCTCTATGATCTCGTGCGCCATGCGGCGCAGCGAACGACCGATCTCGGCTTCGGACATCACCGTCCGACGCCGACGCGGGGATTCTGCGGGGTCTAAAAGAAAGCGGTCAACCGGTTCGGTCGACCGCGTCGTATCGTGCTCGGGGCCGGATGTGGCCAAGGCGACCTTTCTGCCTCACTGGGCCAGATTAAAGGTTCGTGCATTCTATTTGATTCGCGGTCTGCGGCCGCCCGAAATGGCGCCGAAATCCTCCTACCAGCGGCAGACAATGTCCTCGCGCGCCTGGCCGGTTCCGATGTACCGCACCGGGGCCCCGGCGATCTCCTCCACCCGCTCGACGTAGGCGCGCGCGTTGGGCGGCAGATCCCGCCACGTGGAAATCCCGGCGGTCGGCCGGACCCAGCCCGGCATGAAGTCGTAGACCGGCTGGGCGCGGGCCAGCTGGTGGGTGTTGGGCACCCACTCGACGTTCTCGCCGGCGATTTCGTAGGCGCGGCAGATTGGAATTTCGGCAACACCGTCAAGGAGGTCCAATTTGGTCAGGGCAAGATCCGTCACCCCGTTTAGAGCCACCGCGTAACGGACTGCGACGGCGTCCATCCAACCCACGCGACGGGGGCGGCCGGTCGCGACCCCGAATTCGTCGCCCTCGATTCGCAACCGCTCGGCCTGCGGGCCCGAGAGCTCGGTCGGGAATGGACCCTCGCCCACTGACGAGGTGAACGCCTTGGCCACGCCCACGACCGCGTCGATCCGCCGCGGCGGAATCCCGGCGCCGATGCTTGCCCCGCCGGCGGTCGGGGACGACGAGGTCACGTAAGGGTAGTGACCCCAGTTGATGTCCCGCATGATCCCCAGTTGACCCTCGAGCAGAGTGTCCCGGTCGGAGGCCAGCGCCTCCTGCACCACCCCGAAACTGTCCACCACGTAGGGTGCCAGTCCCTCGGCCCAAACCTGGCACCGCTCCAGGATCGACTCCAGCTCCGGGGGCTCTTCACCCATCCGCGCCAGCTGGGCCGACTTTTCGGGAATCGTGTTTTCCAGCCAGCGCCGCAGGTACTCGGGCTCGAACAAATCGGCGATTTGGATTCCGCTGCGGGCGTGCTTGTCGGCATACAGCGGGCCGTTGCCGCGACCGGTCGTTCCCTGCAGTAGATCTCCGCGCGAGCGTTCCTGGGCGCCGTCCAGGGTCCGGTGATAGGGCATGATCACGTGGGCGCGCTCGGCAATCATGATCCGTTCCCGGACCCGCAGCTGCGGCACCTTCTCGTCCAGCGCGTTGATCTCGGTCAGGAAGGAATCCGGATTCACGCCCGTGCCCGGCCCGAGCAGATTGCGGACTTTCCCGTGAAAGATGCCCGAAGGTACCAGGTGCAGGCCGAACCGGCCGTGTTCGTTGACCACCGTGTGGCCGGCATTGTCCGAGCCCTGGAACCGAATTACCAGACCGCAATCGGCGGCCAGGAAATCGACGATCTTGCCCTTGCCCTCGTCGCCCCACTGGGTGCCGATAACACACGTAACCGTCATTTGTCGTCCATTTGCAATTTCGCCGCCGCAATCGGTCCGCCGGAGCGGCCGGTCTAGGTCAGCTGCAGATCCTCTTGAAACGCGGTCTGCATCTTGGTGATTGGGAACTGGGCGCTGCAGGCGCGCAGAAATCCTACAAACAACGGGTGCGGGCGATTCGGCCGGGACTTGAATTCCGGGTGGAACTGCACCCCGACGAACCAGGGGTGATCGGCAAGTTCGACGATTTCAACCAGGTCGCGGTCCTCGTTGATTCCCGAGAGGACCATGCCCGCCTGCTGCAGGCGGTTCCGGTAGGCGTTGTTGAATTCCATCCGGTGCCGGTGCCGCTCGGAGACCCGTCCGACTTCATAGGCCGCCGCCGCCCGCGTGCCGCGCGCAATCGTGCAGGGGTGCGCTCCGAGCCGCATCGTCCCGCCGAGGTCGATGTCGCCATGGTGCTGCGGCATCGGCAGGATCACCTGCTCGCCGGCCTCGGCGTCCTGTTCGTACGAAACCGCCCCTGCGACCCCGGCCGCGTTGCGGGCGAACTCGACGACCGCCATCTGCATCCCCAGGCAAAGCCCCAGGTAGGGCGTGCCGGTCGCGCGGGCCCAGCCGGCGGCCGCGATCTTGCCTTCCAGGCCGCGCACGCCGAATCCCCCGGGCACCAGGACACCGTCGACCCCCGCCAGTATCTCGTCGGCCGATCCGCACTCGATCGCCTCCGAGTCCACCCAGCGGATCTTGACCCGGGCCGAGTTGGCGACGCCGGCGTGGTACAGCGCCTGCACGACGCTCATGTACGCGTCGGTCGCCTCGACGTACTTGCCGACCAGCGCGATCTCGAGTTCGCGCTGGTGCTGATGCGATCGCTCGACCATCGCCTGCCAATCTGTCAGGTCGACCGGCCCGGCATCGATTCCCAGGTGCCGGCAGATGTAATCGCCCAGGCCTTCCTCCTCCAGATGCATCGGCAAGCCGTAGATGTCCGAAAGGGTCGGCAGCGAAATCACCGCGTCGACGTCGACGTCGCAAAACAGGGCGATCTTCTCGCGGGTGGCGGGACCGAGCGGCTGTTCGCAGCGGCAGGCGATTACTTCGGGCAGGATACCGATCGACCGCAACGTGGCCACCGAGTGCTGGGTCGGCTTGGTCTTGAACTCGCCCGATGGACCGAGCCGCGGCACGTAGGTCAGATGGATGTACATGATGTTCTCTTGGCCGACGTCCCGCTTGAGCTGGCGCAACGCCTCGACGAACGGCAGGCCCTCCATGTCGCCAATGGTGCCGCCGACCTCGACCACCAGCACCTGCGCGCCAAAGGTCTGCTCCTGGCGCAGGATCCGCGACTTGATCGCATCGGTCACGTGCGGGATGACCTGGATGGTCCCGCCCAGGAAATCGCCCCAGCGCTCGCGCCGGATCACCTCCGCGTACACCTGCCCGCTGGTCGTGTTGCAGTCGGCGGTCAGGTTTACGTCGGTGAAGCGTTCGTAGTGCCCCAGATCAAGGTCGGTTTCGGCACCGTCGTCGGTTACGAACACCTCGCCGTGCTGGGCCGGATTCATCGTGCCGGGATCGACGTTCAGATAGGGGTCGAGCTTGATGTTGATCACGCCCAGGCCGCGGGACTTGAGGATTCGCCCGATTGAACCGCAGGTAACCCCCTTGCCGAGCCCGGACATCACGCCACCGGTAACGATGACGTATTTGGACTGATTGAGGACGGCTATTTAGGCCACCGCCGAGGGCTTGAGGGCAGTCCGCGGACGGAGGCAGGCAAGATTTGGCGCACTCTGGCCGTCGAACGGTCCGGTCACGCTGATGTCGCTCCGCTGCGGTTGTTCGGGAAGACCCAGCGCGGAATTGAACTTGGCGATCTCGCTGAGGTTCTTTTTTTCACTGCGGGCGGCGTACCCCATGGGCACGACCCACCCCGGCGAGATTCGGGCGATCATTCGCACCGATTGCTCGATCGTGAATTCCTCGCTTCCGCCCGGCGGGATCATCAGGGCGCCGCAGTGGCGGATCTCGGACAGGAGCGCCGGTTGCAGGGGCTGGGAAAGTTGACCGAGATGAACGACGCTGGCGCCGCCCGCGCTCAGCCGCAGGACAAGAGTCCCCGGGCCGCTGTCCGGCGCGAACTCCGCCGCCGGCCAGGCGTCGATGAAGACCCCGCCGACCTCGTATTCGCCGGGGCGGTCGATGCGATACGGCTCCGGCCCCGGTTTGCCTTCGTTGTCGAGGCCTTCAATGGTCCTAAGTTCAGCCTTCTTTAGGGAAGGCGAACCGCTCAGACTGATCGCGTGCGCAGCTATTTTGAGGTTGCGGTAGCGCTGTCCCAGCCGGTAAGGGTCGATGAATATGGTCGCGCCGCCGTGCTTGATTCGAAAACACGACGCGCCAAACCAAGCGATGTCCATCAAGCGGTGGATTCGGCGGTCGGACGCAGGCTCGAAAGCGCGCCCAGAATGATTTGTGAAATTCTAATGCGGAACTTCCCAGGTGCCTCCCGGCAGAGGCCGCAGCCGTCCGCATTACGCGCCACTAAAATCCGGACGCATGGGCGATGCCGCCGGCGATGCCCTCGCCCGACAGACTACCGCCCAGGGCCGCGCCAACTCGCCGATGCCGCCAGCCGCACAAACGAAGACTTGGGCCGATTTGCTGGCCTGCCCGGCGTGTCGAGCCGGATTGAATGAATCGGCGACGGAATTGACTTGCCGCGCCTGCGGGCGCCGCTATCCGATAGAAGACGGGATCCCGCAATTGATGTTGGAGGATGCGAAGCCGCCTGCCGAGGCCTCCGGTTCAGGGTCCGGTGGTCGCCCGACCGGGAAGGATTCCGGGACCTAAGCGATGACTCCCGACATTGGCCTGACGATCGCAATCCTGGTGATTGCGGTGGGCCTGTTTGCAACCAACCGTATTCCGTTCGACCTGATCGGCGTCGCGGTGCTGGTGGCGGTGTTTTTCGTCGGCCTGATTCCACTCGACAAGGCGTTATCCGGGTTCGCCAACAACGCCATCATCACCATCGGTTCGGTTTACGTGATCTCCGAGGGGCTCTCGCGCACCGGCGTGGCCTACTCGCTCGGCCAACTGCTGCGCCGGATCGCCGGCGGCAGCGAGGCCCGCCTGATCACGCTGACGATGCTGACCGTGGGCGGCCTTTCCGGATTCATGAACGCGATCGGGGCGGCGGCGGTCATGCTGCCGGCGATCGTGGCGGCGGCCCGCGCGATGGATGCGCCGGTCTCGCGTGTGCTCCTGCCGCTGTCCTACGGTGCCCTGATGGGGAGCATGCTCTCGCTGGTCGGGACCCCGGCCAACCTGCTGGTCAACAGCGTGATGGTCGACCGCGGATTCGAATCGTTCCAGCTCTTCGACTTCACACCCGTCGGGGCGGCGATCCTGGCGGCAGGGATCGTCACGATGGTTTTCGCCCGGCGCTGGCTGCTGCCCGATCACGCCGGCAGTGCCGAAATTGACTCGATGCTGCCGGCCGACAGCCGCCACCACGAGCCCTACCAGCTTGAGGAAGCGGTCTTTGAAGTGGAGGTGCCGTTCACCTCGAACCTTGTCGGTCAGACCGTGGCCGAGGCGAACCTGGGCCGGGACTACGGCGTCTACGTGTTCGCGATCGCGCGCGGCGAGCGCCTCCTGGCCAGCGGGCTGGCCAAGACGATCGTGGAATCCAACGACCACCTGCTCGTCAGCGGCCAGGTCCCCGATCTGGACCGGATGACCTCTGAATTCGGACTCGGCGCGGCGGAACCCTCCGACACCGACCTGGGTCAGCTTGGTTCCGGCGGGGCGCGCATGGCCGAGGTAGTTGTGGCCCCGCGCAGCGATCTGATCCAGAGGACGCTGCCGGAAGTGGAATTTACCGCCCGCTTCGGACTGAACGTTTTGGCGGTGTGGCGCGAGGGCGTTCCGCGGCGCACGCGGCTGGCGGAACTGCGACTCCAGCAGGGCGATACGCTGCTGGTCCAGGGACCCACCGCATCAGTGGACGAGCTCCGCCAGCGCTCCGAGGACCTCGTCGTGATCTCCCAGGAAACCGGGATGCGGTTCCGGCGCAACCGCGCCCCGCTGTCGATCGCGGTCCTGGCCCTTTTCGTGATCGGGATGGTCACCAACGCGGCGCCGGTCGCGATAGTGGCGCTGGCGGCGGCCGGGGCGATGGTGGTGGTCGGGGCCGTCACCATGGACGAGGCCCGCACGTCGGTGTCCTGGCGGGCGATCATCCTGATCGGCGGGATGCTGGCGATGGCCGAGGCGATGACCGAGACCGGCGCCGCCGAATACCTGGCCAGGTCGATGGTCGACGTGGTCGGCGGGGCCGGCTGGCAGGGCGTGCTGGCGGTCATCTTGATACTCACGTCGCTGTTTGCCATCTTCGTCAACAACCACGTGGCGGCGGTCCTGATGGCCCCCCTGGCGATCGACGCGGCCCTCAATTCCGGCGGCGACCCGCGCATGTTCATCATGGCGGTAGCGCTGGGCGCGGCCACCGGTTACGCGACGCCGTTCGCCCACCCCGGCAACATCCTGGTGATGGGCCCCGGCAATTACCGCTTCAACGACTTCGTGCGGGCCGGCGTCCCGGTTGCGCTGGTGGTCATGGCGGTCGGGTACGCCACGCTCCTGGTGGTGTTCTAGGTCTTGCGCCCGAACCAGTAGGCCAGGTATTTCCAGCGCCCCCAGGACCGGTAGTGGCGCAGAGCGGCCTCGGAGTCGGGATGGCGGGACCTGAACACCGAGTCGATGGGCAGGTGCCCGAACCGACCGCAAAGGGCCATGATGCAGGCCTGGGCGTAGGGACCGACTCCGGGCAACCCCAGGATCTCGCGCGCCACCGCACGGTCGCTGCGGTCCGGGCGTTCCCAGGCATCCAGGTCCAGGCGTCCTTCCACGATCAGCTGCGCGATCCGCCGCAGGCTGCCGGCGCGGTAGCCGAAGCCCGACACGGCGGCAAGTTCGCCGACCGGCACCCGGGCCACCGCCTCCGGCCCCGGAAAGGCGGTCCGTCCCAGCGGCGCGGGCTCGCCAAGGGCGCCGACCAGGCGGTCGGTCATCGCCCTGGTGCCGCTCCAAGAGATGTTGGTGGTCGCCAGCACCTTGACCAGATCCTCCCACAGCGTGGGCGAGCGGAGCAACCTGCCGTCGCCGGATTCGGCAACCGCGCGGTAGCGATTCTGCCGCCGGCAGCGGATGTGGAATTCGGCCAGGTCGAGATCGGTCCAGAGCATCCGCTTAACGACCGCGTCGAGTTCGCCACGCCCCACGTCTCCCCAGGCCTCGGCCAGCACCCCGGATCCGGACTGGCTCACGTCGATCGCCACCGCCCGCCCGGAGATGACGGCCGCCGTCTCGAGGCGGAGCCCATCCTGGTCCCAGTTGAAAGGCGCCAGGGTCCGCCAGCCGTGCGAATTTGCGAGCTGACCAAGATCGATCCGGGCCGCCGGGTAACAGTGGGCCGGAGTCGGACGGGCCGGCCAATGTCCGCTGGTTGCTCCATCCGCTGGGCTTATATTGGCCATGGTCGCCGGCCTTGCCTTTTTCCGATCTGGGACCTTGCGTGAATTTTCTTTTCATAACCACCGACCAGATGCGCGCCGACACGCTCGGCGTCGCCGGCAACCGGCTCGGCGCCACTCCCCGCCTGGACGCGCTGGCCCGGGAGGGCTGCTGGTCGCCGCGCACGTACTGCGTCCAGCCTCTGTGCATGCCCTCGCGGGCGACGATGATCACCGGCATGACGCCGCGCGGCCACCGGGTCTGGGCAAACGGGGTCAACCTGGATCCCTCCCTGCCCACGATCGGCGGGATTCTCGCCGAAGGGGGCTATGCGACCGCCCTGATCGGCAAGGCCCACTTTTGCACGTACTGGCACCAGGACGGGGTCGCTCCGGAAGAATCGCTGGAAACTCCCGAGGCCTGGACCAGCGGCGCCGTGGCGCCGGACTGGAACGGCCCCTACTACGGGTTCGACCACGTTGAACTCACCCTGCTGCACAACTACGTCGCCCAGGGCCACATCCGCCGCGATCCGGCCGCCGGCATCAGCGGCCCGGACCCGAGCCTGATCGAGCACGCAGTGGAACCCCCGCTCTGGAACGGCGGCTGGAAATCGGCCCTGCCGGCGTCGCAACACCCCACGACCTGGATCGCCGACCGGGCGATCGCCTACATGCGTGAGAAGCGCGATAAGCCGTTCTTCCTCTGGGCCTCGATACCCGATCCGCACCATCCGTTCGCACCGTCTAAACCCTATTCCGACCTCTTTGACCCCGACCGGATGGAATTGCCGCCCACGTTCGGCGACGACCTCCACGGCAAACCCGACCACGTCCGCGATTACGCGGCCGGCCGCATCAGCACCGGCCTGGAAGGCAGCGGGACCGGATGGGAGGACCTGACGGCGATACCGGACGCCGCCTGGCGCCAGACTCTGGCCTTCTACTACGGGATGTGCCGCCAGATCGACGACGCCGTCGGCCGCATGCTCGACGCCCTGGACGAACTGGGCATCGCCGACGAGACCGCGGTCATCTTCACCTCCGATCACGGCGAAATGCTGGGCGACCACGGCCTGCTTTACAAGGGCCCATTCGCCTACGAGGGGCTGCAGCGGGTGCCGTTCGTCGCGCGCCTGCCCGGGGCCCCCACCGGCATCACGCTCAATGGGCTCGGCAGCCAGATCGACCTGGCTCCCACTTTCCTCGATCTGGCCGGAAACTCCCCGCCACCGCAAATGGTCGGCGCCCCGTTAACCGAGTGGCTGCGCGGCGGTCCCGGCCGCGACCAGGCGCTGATCGAGTTCGAGGGGCGATACACCGATCTGCGCTCGCGCACCCTGGTAACGCCCGACTGGAAGCTGACCCGGTACGAGGGCGGGTCGGAGTCCGAACTGTATTCGCTGGCCGACGACCCAATGGAACGGATTAACCTCTATTCCGATCCGGCTCACGCCGGCACACGCGCCGAGCTGTCCGACCGCCTTGCCGGGGCGATGATGGACGCCGAAAGCCGCTATCCCGTACCGACGGTCCATGCCTGACCGGCTCGAGCCCGAGTCAGCCGAGCTGCTCCAGCAACTGTGCGAGCGGGCATTCGGAGCCGGCGCATCGGTCGCGCAGGGTTATGTCTTTCGCCTGCAAATCGAGGATTCAAGCGGCCGGGCCGAACTGAGCCAGCCACACGTGCCGGTCGAACCGGGATGGGTGCTGGCAACGACCCGCGCGCAACTCTCGGCGCTGGAGGCGGGAGGATATTTCGAGCGGGCGCCGCACGGCGTTCGCCAAGACGGACTGTCGATCGCCCGGGCCGGCCTTACTCAGCGCGCCCGCGGCTGGTTCGAGCAACGCCCGCGCCTGGCAAACCCGTAACTTCGGACCGACCACCCCGCTTCGCCGACTGAGGCGCGCGCGGCTAGTCCTTGATCATGTCGGATCTGAGCGGGGAGAAAGCCTCGACCAGCACCGACGGTTCGATCGCGGTGGCCTCATGGTCGGCTCCGCCCGGGATGATCCAGGCCGATCCCGCCCGGCACACCCTTTTCTCGCCCTCTACTTCCAGTTCTACGGCTCCGCTGACGCAGTAACCGATCTGTTCATTGGGGTGGTTGTGCATGGTCACGCAACCGCCAGCTTCAATTTCGACGTGGTTGAGCATCATTCGTTCGCCGTGAACCAGGAGCTTGAGTTGGACGCCGGCGAAGCGTGATTCAAGCTGTTTGGCTTCAGAGCTGTGAACTGCGTCAAACATTGCCTACGAATCCTTGGTGAGATTGGTCAGATTGCACGGAGACTATCCAATCTACCAACCTGATTGGCGGAGCGGCTCTCAGAGTCCGTAGATGCGAGCAAGGTTGTCGCCCATGATCAGATCGAACTGGTCCTGCGGCAGGCCCAATCGGGCGATCGACTCGACCGCCAAATCGGGGTGGGCGGTGGGGGCGTTCGAACCAAAGACCACTCGCTCCGCGCCGACCGCGTTGACGGCGTCGCGGACCGCGCCGGGCTCGAAAGCGGCTATGCAGGTTCCAAGGAAGAGGTTGTCGGCTAATCGCGCAGCGTCCAGCGCCTGGCCGCGCCAGTAGCGATGGCCCATGTGGTCCATGATGAACGGCACGTCCGGGAAACGCCGCGCCAGGACGCCGATTTCCAGCGGATGCGAGGGCGTTCCCTGCGAATGCACGGTCACCGGGACCCCGTAACTGCGCGCGATCTCGACGCAATCGTTGGCGGCGTCGGAAGAAACCACGTAGCCGTGGTTGGCCGACATCAATTTGAGCCCGCGCATCGAGTCTTCGCCCAGGCAGCGCTCAAGTTCGCCGGTGGCCTCGTCCCCAAGCCGCGGATTCACGCAGGCGCAGGGGATGATCCGGTCCGACAACCGGCCGCATTCGGCCACCGCCCGGTTGTTGGGCCGATATTGGACGCTGGCGATCAGAACCACCTTCTCGATTCCGGCGCGGTCCTCCATGGCCAGGAGGTCGGGCAGATCTTCGGCGGTCGAGACGTAGGCTTCGCAATCGGCGCGCATAGTTTTTCTGCAACTCTTGCTAGGGGTCAGCTCAGGTCCGGTGCCGGCCCGACTGACCGGATTGTCGCCGAAGCGGGGTTCCGATCCGGTCGCCCTGCAACCGCTCGAACCCCGCGTCCGGCCGCCCCATCAATTTCCCTAGTCGAGCGGGATCGGGCCGTTTAAGCGACCTTGAGCGGCGGCTCGATTCTTAATACAGGGCGTGAAGTGGGTGCGTTGATCCCTGGCGTTCGGTGAACTTCCGATCAGCCCGCCGGGCGCCGGACCGCGTCCGGTTGGCGGTTGGCTATTGGAAACGCGACGAATTGACCCTATTGCGGTCGCGCCTCACCGGTTTCCGGCGCGCCAAACCGTCACTCCACCCTGCGCGTCGAGAGCAGCGAGTGCGCGTCCATCCGGTCGCCAGTGCAAATCTCCCACCACGTCCTCCAGTGGCGCGGCTCCAACCGGTTCGCCCTGGCCGTCGCGTCTTAGCGACCACACCACGACGCCGCCATCCCGAGCCCCCGACGCCAGGCGCATCCCACGGGGAGCGAAAGTGAGTGTTGTGACGGGCTCCACGTGAAGTTCTAGAACGCCAGGCCGCGTTCCTTCGGGACCACTGCCCTGAAAACTCCAGACTGTTATCGGGGCGGCCCCACCAGTGGCCAATAGCGTGCCGCTGTGGTCGAAGGCAAGCGCCGACGGCTTGCCGGGATATCCCGACATCATCGAGTCCTGCCCGGTGGATCGCCGCCAGAAATGTACGGTATTGTCCTGGCTGCCGCAGGCCACGATATCCCCGTCCGGACTCAACACCATCGATACCAGGGAGCCAATCCACTCCAATCGCTGGTTGAGCTTCCCGGAAGCCGCGCCAAAAAAAGCCACCCGACCGTAGCAGGCCGTTGCCAGTTCCTTTACGCTTGTCCACGCGATCGCGCTGACGGTACTGGGGTGGTCATCTGACCGCCACGTTTCTGCCCCATCCGAATCAAACGTGCACACCTGCCGGGCGCAGGAGGCCGCCAGCCGCTCGCCGTCCGGTGACCACGCCACGTTGCCCACCCAATCGCTCCCGACTTGGATATCCTGCTCGACCCGGCCGTCCGCGGCGTTCCAGATCAGGACCCGGCCGTCCTGACCGGCCGTAGCGAACACCGGCAGGTTTGGGTGCATGGCCATCGCGAGCACTCCGCCCGCGTGGACTCCGCGGCGCGGCCAGACGGTCGCTCCCGACCTGCCGTCGAATGCGTAGACACCGCCGGTAGCATCGCCGACCACCAGCGACTCGCCTCGTCGGGTCCACCCCCCGGCAATGGCGTATTCGTCGACCGCAGCGGACCAGCCCGGGCGCAGTACGCCCCTCGGGCGGTCGAAGTTCAAACCAGGCAGGCCTCGAAACCCCGCCGCATGCTCGGCTCGTCAAGGTTGCGGCCGATAAATACGAGCTGGTTGCGGCGCGGCGCGTCTCCCCAGGGACGCTCCGGTTGCCCGTCGAAGAGCATGTGAACTCCCTGGAAAACGAAGCGACTCGACTCACCCGCGATGCTGATGAAGCCCTTCATTCGAAAAATGTCCACGCCGCGTTCGCGAAGCAGTTCGCCAATCCACGCGTTGAGCCGGTCGGGATCGCAATCTCCGTCAATCTCGATTGCGAACGACCCCACCTCGTCGTCGTGCTCATGCTGCGCGACCCAGGTTCGCTCGACCTCAGCGGTGACGGCACCCCACGTTAGCGGAGCGCCGTCATCGGTCAAGGGGGCCGGGACGGATCGCGTGATCGCCCCTGGCACGGAGACCGCAGCGTCCGCGCGAACCAGCTGCAGGTCGAACTCTTCGGCCAAGTGCTGGGCGTAGAGCCCGATCCGCACCGGAGATTCTGCCGCCAAGCGGAATCGCTTGCGTCCCGGCGAGTCAAGTTGCAGGCTCACGTGCTTGCCTACCGGAATCTCGCCCCCCGGGTTGACCAGATCAGGCGGTTCCGCGTACCGCCGCACGCACCACTCCGCGCCCTCCTCGAGCGCAGCCTCATCCTCGCCCTGATCGGGCACGACGACCAGTGACATCTCCGGGTCGGGCCCGTCGGCGAGGCTGAGTTCATACCGGCCGCGATCAAGCGAATAGACGCCGGTCCACTCGAACGGGTATTCCGGCTCAAGGAATGTGGGACGGCGCTCCAACGCCTGGTCCAGGTCGAATGCGCCGAGGTTCAACACCGTTTCGATGGAGATATCCGCCTGCTCGCTGCGGACGACGCGGGCCATCCGGTTCATGTCCCGCAGGCGAGCCTCGATTCCATCGAGCGCGCCGCCGTCGACGAGGTCTATCTTGTTCAGGACGAGCACGTCCGCGAACGCTACCTGCTCCGAGCTCTCGTCGCTTCGGCCGAGTTGCTGCTCGATATGGGCTGCATCGACTAGCGTGACGATTCCGTCCAGCGAAAACTCCGCGCGGATTTCATCGTCCATGAAGAACGTTTGGGCTACCGGGCCGGGATCGGCGAGCCCGGTAGTCTCCACCAGTACGTAGTCGAACTTGTCACGGCGTTTCATGAGATTGCCGAGCACCCTTATCAGGTCGCCGCGCACCGTGCAGCAGATGCAGCCGTTCGACATCTCGAAGATTTCCTCGTCGGCGTTGATCACGAGCGCCTGATCGATCCCGACCTCGCCGAATTCGTTTTCGATCACGGCTATGCGTTTACCGTGTTCCTCGCTCAAGATCCGGTTCAGCAGGGTCGTCTTGCCGGATCCGAGGAAGCCGGTGAGGATCGTAACCGGGATGTTCCGAGGTGCGTCCATCTAGTCCTCCTGGAGCAGATCTGCGAGCACCGAACTCGCTGCGTTAAACCCCCATGTCGCACAAACCTGGACCAGGTCCTCGGCGACAACGGCGTCCATGGGTTTGTGTACCTTCGCCTGTAGCTGTGGCGCGCCGGGCCGGAGAAGCCCGATCGCGGTTTCGACGGGCGCGCAGCCCTCTTCAAGACAAGCCAGCTCGGCGACCGTGACCGTGGTGTCATCGGAAAGCGTTAACGCCTCGCGCAAGACGTGCTTGATTTGTCTGGCTCGTTCAAGATTCGGAGGGCGCGGAGACGAGCCGATCAACATACGATCATCCGTTTGATGCGAGCTTCGCCGGAGGACGGTAGCGACTAACCCTGCTCCCCTCGGGCGCCGGCGGCAACGAGAGCGGTTCGTCAGGGAGCTGGCTCGCGGCGCCCCGCTTTGATGGATGCTGGCGATGGCGAGCTACGTCGCCCTGAATGCGCAGATCAAATTTGCCGCCAAGGGGTTCCTCGTCAGCACTCCTTGTGGTGTCCCGGCTTGCCAGAACCGCACTACCGGTTGGATTTATCAGCGCCGTATCCGGCCAGGGACTCGAGATCAATTAAAGAGGGGTTGGGGAGGGCGATCAGGTGGCGAGCGGAGCAGAGGTCGGCGCAATGCCCACCGTTCGAATTCGCCGTCCCCAATCCACGGTCATGCCGCGCTGGCGCACGCGTCGCACGTACCTATCAAGACCACTTCATGTTCCGTCATCTGAAACCCGTCCGGAACTAGAGACTCAAGTCCCTCGACGCAGCCAAAGAGGTCAAAAGCGTGGTTGCAAATCGAACAGAGAAAGTGGTGGTGATGTCCGCGATTCTTGGGTTCGTACCGTACCCCGCCGCCCAACATCTCCACCGATGCCAGCGTGCCTTGCTCAACGCCCCGTCGGAGAGCCCGGTACACCGTGGCCAGACCTATGCCGGTCCCGCCCAGGCGACTCCAGAGTTCCCTGGCGGATAGAGGGCCTTCGGCCTCGCCGAGGGCACGCAAGACGGTCAGTTGTTGCTTGGCTCGTTCCATGGGCATATGATACTCGATTCTCAGTTGGCAGGCAACGATTGCGCCGGGTCGCTGCGCTGCTCGTATCACCCCGGCGAATGAACGCTCCCGGCGGGGAGCGTTTCGACCGGGCCACGCGTACGGCACAAATCTACAAGCCGCGGCGGATTGGCCACATTTGGTACCCGAATGCCCGCCTGGCAATCGATTGCGTTAGCTGCAATCGCTCTCGTTTTAAGTCAAATCGGCCAAACGCGCACCACCCCCGCAACTGAGAATCGAGTATCATTTCGTCGTACTGGGAGCAAAGCGACGATTGCACGTCTTCCTGACCCATTGGCGCGGAAGACCCCGAGATGGTGAGTCGCGTTTTTGGGCTTTGCCTGGATTCGTTTGATTCGCGTTCCGGTCGCCCGTTCGTCGCAACTCTTGCAACAAACTCACGTGCTCACCCCGAAGAAGGACGAATCCATGAGGATGCGCCTCGGTCCAATCGCCCTGACGGCCATGTTGATGCTGGCTTTGATGGTTTTCGCTGCCTGCGATTTAAATGGCGAACAGGACTCAGTCGATGCTCCGCCCGCTACTAGCGAACCGGTTCTCGCGGAAGAACCCGATCCGCCAAGCGAGGAGGCTTCGACCGATGTAGCAGCTACGCCACGCGATCCCCTTTCAGTGGTGGCCAGCATTTATCCGCTCGGATATTTCGCCGAACGCGTCGGTGGCGACCTCGTCACGGTAGAGGTCTTGGTCAGGCCCGGATTCGAAAACCACGGATTCGTGCCGACCGCTTCGGACCTCCGATCGCTTGAAGAGGCCGATTTGGTCGTGATGAATGGTCTGGAGCTCGAACCCTGGATGGAGCGCGCGCTGGCGACTTTAGGAGAGAACCCGGATCGAATCGTCGTTGAGGCCGCGGATGCGTCGCGCGCCATTGAAGGCGTCCCGCACGGTCACGGTCACGGCGAAGAAGGGCACGAGGAAGACGACGACCACGGACACGAGGAAGACGACGACCACGGACATGAAGAAGACGACGACCACGCCCACGAGGACGATGACGACCACGGACACGAGGAAGACGACCATGCCCACGACCATGGCGAACTGGACCCGCACATGTGGCTAGACCCGGTGTTGGCCGTGGCTCAGGTCGAGCGCATCCGCGACGCTTTAATCGGCGTCGATCCCGACAACACCGACACCTACCGGGCCAATGCTTCAGCACTTGCTGACGAGCTCGGGACGTTGGATATTGAAATCGCCGAAGGACTGAGCAGTTGCCGGCACGACCATTTCGTCACCTCGCACGCCGCCTACGGTTATCTGGCAGCGCGATATGGGATCGAACAGTTACCGGTTGCCGGGCTTTCGCCAGAGACGGAACCCTCGCCGCGAGAATTGGCGGAAATCTCTGACCGGATCGCCGAATTGGGGCTGGAACACGTGATGGTTGAACCGGTGCTCAGCGGTGAGCTCACGTCTGCGCTTGCTCGCGAACACGGCATCGATTTGATTGCCATTCACGCCATCGAAAGCGTTACCCAGTCCGAGTTGGACGACCATGGGGACTACTTCGGATTGATGCGGGACAACCTGGCCAATCTGGTCCTGGCGCTGGATTGCGCGTGACCGCGATCGGCTCACCCAGCGCAGTCGAGTGGGATCGCGTCTGCTTCGCGTATGACGCGATCCCCGCGGTCGAAGACGTTTCGCTGTCGATTGACCGCAGCGAGCTGGCGGCCGTCCTGGGTCCAAACGGCAGCGGAAAGAGCACCTTGATCAAATTGGCGCTCGGTTTGTTGCGGCCCGATTCGGGCCACGTGCGCCTCTTCGGCCGCGACGCTGGCGATTTCCGGGACTGGGGCAGAGTGGGCTACATGCCGCAGGTTGGCTCCGGCGCCTGGCGCGACTTTCCCGCCACTGTCTCTGAAATAGTCGCCAATGGGGCAAAACGCCGGTTTTCTCCTCTGGCGGTGTTTGAGCGCTCCGAGCGCGAAGAGGTCATGGCCGCACTGGAGGTGGTCGGCATGACTTCTTTTAAGTCGCGGCGCCTTTCAGAACTTTCAGTGGGCCAGCAACAGAGGGTGCTGCTGGCC
This sequence comes from Chloroflexota bacterium, assembly GCA_009840625.1. Lineage (NCBI taxonomy): Bacteria > Bacillati > Chloroflexota > Chloroflexota bacterium. Next base: position 59,771 of record VXNJ01000014.1, read on the forward strand.
CGGGCACTGGTCCGTGACCCCGAGTTACTGGTGTTGGACGAACCCGCCGCCGGGGTTGATGTCGCCGGCGAGGAACGGCTTTACGCCGTCCTGCGCGACCTGAACCGCGACCGGGGCATGACGATCGTTATCGTCTCCCACGACATCGGCGCGATGCTGCGCGAGGCAACCACGGTGGCATGTTTGAACTGCCGGCTGGTCCGCCACGGGCCCCCGCACGACCTCACCCGGGACGAACTCTCGATGCTTTACGGCGTCCCGGTGGACGTCCTCGTCCACGACGAGCGCCACGAGTTCGAAAGCGTCCTGCACCACCACCGCTAGCCGTGCCGAGCATTTTCCAGTACGAATTCATGCTGCGCGCCCTGGCGGGCGGTGCATTGGTGGGCGTTCTGGCGCCCATTCTGGGCACGTTCGTCGTGCTGCGCCGTTATTCGCTTATCGCCGACACGCTGGCGCACGTGGCGCTGATGGGGGTCGCGATCGGCATGGCCTCGAGATTCCTACCCGCGCTGACGGCGTTGGTCGCGGCGGTGCTGGGTGCGGTCGTGGTCGAACAACTGCGCGTCCGCGGCCGGCTGCCGGGGGATGCGGCTCTGGCGGTTGTGCTCTACGGCTCACTGGCGATCGCCATCGTGGTGATCAGCGCTGCAGGCGGCTTCAATGTGGACCTGTTTTCGTTCCTTTTCGGCTCGATCCTGAGCGTGTCGCCGCTGGACCTTTGGTTGCTGGCCGGTTTGACGGCGGGAGTCGTGATATTCGTGGCCGTGTTTTACGTGGACTTGGCGCAACTGGCGTTCGACGAGGAACTGGCCAAAGTAAGCGGCGTCCGCACCGACTTGCTCAACCTCGCCCTGGCGGTGCTGACCGGGGCGACCATCACGATGTCAATGCGGGTGGTCGGCGTTCTTTTGATCGGGGCCTTGCTGGTAATACCGGTGCTGACCGGCCTGCACACGGCGCGCGGACTCCGAATGGCCATGGGCGTCGCGGTCGTGACCGGCCTTGTGAGCGCTGGCGCCGGCCTGACGATCGCGTTTTACAGGGACTTTTCAGCCGGCGGGGCGATCGTGATCACGGCGCTGCTGCTGCTGCTGCTTTCGCGGCTCTGGTCGAGCTTGAACGAGTGGGTGCGCGGCTCCCGGCGTCAGGAAACGGATTAAAAGACCCGGGATCCAGTCCGCTCTGGAGGTGTGCGGTTCCGGCCGGTTCGAATGCCCGATGGTTGCGGCGGGTCGTCAGCAGATCGACTCAATTCCCTGCTCGCTTGCCATCTGAGCCAGAACGCTGATTTCGGCCTGTGACGCCGGTATGCCGTTGACGATGCGGTCGTCGTAGGTATTCCATTCGATCTCGCCGGGGACGTACACGCGGTCGAATCCGGGCCGTGGCGGGGTCTGGCGCACGATGGCGGCGGTTTGCTCGGCGGTGGCGGCGAAATCGGCGGCGTCGGTGACCGCGGCGATATCGATGACCAGGAAGGTCATGCCGGTCTGATCGGCCTCGTCGCCGCTGATTCCGCCAAGCGACTTGACCGGTGAAGTCAACGCCCCGGCCAGGGCGCCGGATATAAGGTCCAGGACGTAACCGATGGCATAGCCCTTGGCCCCGCCGGCGGGGAGCATGCTAACCGCCGCGTGCGGGTCGGTCGTATCGTTCCCGTCCGAATCCATGCACCACCCTTCCGGCAGCGGCTGGTCGTGAAGCCGGGCCATCATGACCTTGCCCATCGCCGCCACCCCGGTGGCCATGTCCAGGATGACCGGCCGGTCGTTTCCGGCCGGGATCACCCAGGCGTGAGGGTTGTTGCCCATGACCGACCGGGCGCCGCCGTAGGGCGCGGTGTTGACCACTCCGCCGTTAGAGCTGCTGAAGCCGATCATCTGTTCTTCGGCCGCCAGGTAGGGCCAGTAGGCGGCGGCACCGAAGTGGCGCGAGTTGCGCACGCAGGTCAGGCCGATTCCGCTCTCCCGGGCCTTGCCCATGGCAGTCTGCACTGCTCGCTCGGCGGCCACCTGGCCCATCCCCCGGTCGCCGTCGAAGACCGCGAACGCCGGGCCGTCCAGCAGCACCGAAATTTCCGGGCGCGGATTGTTGGCCCCGGACTGCAGCGCCTTCAGGTAGCCGGGCTGGAGGCGAACGACCCCGTGCGAATAGATTCCGCGCAGGTCGGCCCACACCAGGCTGCGGGCGGTCAGCCCGGCATCTTTAGCGGGAACTCCGCAGGCGACGAACAGCGCCGTGCTGAAGTCTTCCAGCTCGCCCGCGTCCAGGCGGACGGCGTTTTCCTGATCGCTCACTTGGCGTTGCCCTCCGGTTGCGTTCGGCCCATTATGGGCGGGGGCTAGATTAGCCTGCGCAACTCCCGGCAGAAGATTTCGGCGCCTTCGCGGATCTGGTCCAAGGTTGCGAATGAAAAGGCGATTCGCAGACAGCTGTCGTCGCGCCCGTCGGGGCGGAACCAGGAACCCGCCCAGACGTCGACGCCCCGCTCGGCCACGGCCCGCTCCACCTCGACGCCGCTGCAGCCGGACGGGAGCTGCAGCCAGCAGAAGAATCCGCCTTCGGGCCGCGACCAAATTACCGGCAGGTCGGCCAGTTCGGACTCTAGGACGGAAAGCAATGCATCGCGTTTTGAGCAATACACGCCCTGCAACCGCCGGATGTGGGCGAACATGTGTCGCTGCATGAAATCGGCGACGATGCGGCTGGTGAACGGACTGGCTCCCAGGTCGTATTTGTGGGCGGCGAGCAAGGCGGTGGTTTCGCGGTCGGCCATCGCCCAGCCGAGGCGGGTGCCGGCGCCCAGGATCTTTGAAAAAGTGCCGGTCCGCACCACGCGGTTCCCGCCGGCCAGCTCGAATAGGCTCGGCACTCGTTCCCCGGCGAACCGCAGCTCGTAGTAGGCGTCGTCTTCGGCTATCAGGAATCCGTGCCGGTCGGCAAGCTCCAGGACCTGGCGGCGCCGCTCCACGCTGGCGGTCACCCCGAGCGGGTTCTGGAACGTCGGGATCGTGTAGAACGCCTTAACCCGCCGACCCCGGCAGGCGTCCTCGATGTCCTGCGGCAACGGACCGCATTCGTCCCAGCGGACCGGTCGCAGGTCGGCTCCGAACCCCTTGAAGAACCCAGCCCCCCAGCTCACCTCGTCAATCAGCACCGTGTCGCCGGGATCGATCAGGGCGGTCGCCAGCAACCCCAGCGCCTGGGCGGCGCCGTTGGTAATCAGCACCTGGTCGGGATCCAGCGCCAAATCCTCAAGCCTGCCGGTCTTGCGGCAGACGGCCTCCCGCAGCGGCAGATAGCCTTGTCCGGCGCCGTACAGCAATGCGCCCGGGTCCGATTCCAGGACGCGGTGTGCCGAACCCGCCAACCTGAGCATGGGGAAGGAATCCGGGTCGGGCTGCCCGCCCCCCAATGGGAATCGGATCTGGGTGCTCGATTCGATCGGGTCGTCGGTGGCCAGCTGCCGCCGCAGGCGCCCGTGCGCCGAAAGAAGGTCCCCCGGACCGTCGGCGGGACCGGATTCAGGAACTGCCAAGGTCAATGGGATTCCCCTGCTGGAAAACTTCTCGGCGCGCTGGCGGCGTCGAGCCGGACCGGATCGAAAGGCGCCAGCGCCAGCGCGGTGTCGCGTTCCAGTATCAGGTTGACGAGTTCGCGGGCGCTGACCGGCCCCAGGAGCATCCCGGTCCGCCCATGCCCCGTGCAGATCCAGGCCCCGCGAACACCAGGCACCGGGCCGATCAGGGGAAGCCCGTCGCGGGAGATAGGCCGCAGGCAGGCCGTCTGGGCGATCACCCCTGATTCGTCGATGCGCGCGCTAAGACGGCGGGCCCGGGCCAGGATCAGGCCGCGCGCCGCGTCGGTCGTTGCCCGGTCGAATCCGACCGACTCCTCGGTGGTGCCGATCCAGACCTGCCCGTCGGGGCGCGGTGATAGGTAACTGCCGTCCGGGCACGAGAACCCGACCGCGGAATGCGGCGGCGGAAGCCGCAACCGCAGAATCTGGCCCTTGAGCGGGTAAACCGAGTCCTCGAACCCCAGTTGACCGGCCAGGGCTCCGGTCCAGGGACCGGCGGCCAGCAGCACCTGCTCGGCGCGGTAATCATCCCGCGATCCGCGCAGCCGAAATCCCGGTCCCGACTCCTCCAGCGAAACCACCGAATCGATCGCCAGGCGGGCGCCGGCGCGCTGCGCCGCGGCGCAAAAGGCGCGGGTCAGGCGATCCGGGTCCAGGTTGCCGGCCGACGGTTCATAGATGCCTCCGGCCTGCGGCTGGTCGATCCAGGGACAAACTTCCGTGACCTGCTCCGGGTCCAGCCAGCGGGCGCCGCGTCCGCGCGGTACCGGGTCGTCCAGCAGCGAACGCAGGGCCGGGGCCGCGACTTCCTCCGTGGCTACCAGCACGCTTCCCCCATGCCGCAGCTCGTAACCTGAGCCGGAACCGTTCCCCAACGTCTCCGGTAATTGCTGGTGGAGATCGAAAGCGGCCAGCATCAGGTCCCGCAGCGGCGGCTGGAGCCGCAATCCGATGGGGGGCGTGATCAGTCCGGCCGAAAAGCCGGACGCGCCGGAGGCGACCTCATCGGCTTCGATTAGCAGGCAGGTCCGCCCCGCCCGGGCAAGGTAGTAGGCGCCCGCCGACCCGGCTATGCCGGCGCCGACGATCGCAAAGTCGTAGATCGGTTTGGCCATCGGGCGTATTACGGCGCCCGCGGCCGGCGATTCAGAACCCGTCGACGCCCATGTTGTGCATGTCGCGGGCCATCGACTCCGGAGACACCGGGGCCGCTGGCTGCGGCAGTTCGGCCACCATCGCCTCGGTCGTCAGCAGCATGGTGCCGGCCGAGGTGGCGTTGTCCAGGGCGATGCAGGCCACGTTGGCGGCGTCGACGACACCCATTTCGTACAGGTCACCGAACTCGTCGCTGTCGGCATTCCAGCCGTGCCACGGGTCGTCGGAAGAGAGCACCGAATCGATCACCAGCGAGGGAACCGCGCCGGCGTTGGCGGCGATTCGCCGCAGAGGACCGTGCAGCGCCCTTTTCACGATGGCGGCGCCGGTCCGCTCGTCACCTTCCGGAAACTGCTCAAGGTCGATCGACTCGGCTGCGCGCAGGTAGCAGGCGCCGCCGCCGGGCACGATCCCACCGTGGACCGCCGCGCGGGTAGTCGATACGCCGTCTTCGGCGCGGGTCTTGCGCTCGCGCAATTCCACTTCGGTGGCGGCCCCGACCGAGATGATGCCGACGCCGCCGGTCAGGCGCGCCAGCCGTTCTTCCAGTTTTTCCCGGTCCCAGTCGGATTCGGTGGTTTCAAGCTGGGTTCGAATCTGTTCGGCGCGGGCCTGCACCGCGGCGTCGTGACCGGGGCTCTCCAAAAGGATCGTGGCCAAGCGTCCGATGGTCACCCGGTCGGCTTGGCCGAGCCAGCTGACATCGGCTTCCTGCCAGGAAAAGCCGACATGGTCGGAAAAGACGGTTCCGCCGGTCATCGCGCCGATGTCCATCAGGATGGAGCGCATCCGTTCGCCGTAGGAGGGCGCCTTGATCGCGGCCACGTTCAGCTTGCCGCGCAGCTTGTTCATGATCAGCAGGGCTAGGGCGTCGCCGTCGATGTTCGTGGCCACGATGAACAGGTTGCGGATTCCGGCGGCCAGGATCTTGTCCAGGAAGGGCGCGAACGCGCCGGCGCTGGAGATCTTCGAATCGGCCAGCAGTACGCGCGGCCGGTCCAGATAGGCTTCCATGCGCTCGGCGTTGGTGACGAAATAGGGCGAGACCCAGCCCTTGTCCAGCTGCATGCCTTCCACGTAGCGGGTCGAAAGCGCCACGCCGCTGCGCGACTCGTCGATCTGGACCATGCCGTCGTTGCCGACCCGTTCCATTACCTCGGCGATGTACTCGCCGATCTCGGGGTCGTTGGCCGCGATCGAGGCGACCCGCTCGATGTCTTCCGAGCTCGCCACCGGCCGGGCGATCGAGCGGACGTGATCGTGGGCCATCTTGGCGGCGCGGTCAATGCCCCGCTTGAGGATCATCGCGTTCGCTCCGGCGGCCAGGTTGCGCAACCCCTGACGCGCGATCGACTGGGTAAGCACCACCGAACTTGTGGTGCCGTCGCCGACCGCCTCGCCGGTCTTCATCGCCGCTTCCTTGACGATCTGGACCCCGATGTTCATGTAGGGGTCGGAGTAGGACTCGGCGAACTGCTTGGCGATCTGGTCGCCGTCGTTGGTCACCTCGGCGGACTGGAAGCGCTCGTACATGACGTTGCGGCCTCGCGGCCCGTAGGTGGAGCCGACGATGTCGGCGAGCAGGTCGACGCCCTTGATCAGGTCGCGACGGGCTTCGTCGGAGAACTTTACGCCCTTGGGCGGCATTGCGGACGGATCCCTGTGTCTGTTATTTGGTCAGCGCTTTAAAAAGCGCGGGTTCGAGGCGTTATCCAACCACCGCGAGGACGTCGCGCTCGGCGATGATGAGGTAGTCCACGCCGTCGGACTTGAATTCGGTCCCAGCGTATTTGGCAAAGAGCACGGTGTCGCCGACCTTCACGTCGAGCTCGGCGCGTTCGCCCTTGTCGTTGCGGGCGCCCGGACCGGCCGCCACGACCTCGCCCTCCATGGGTTTTTCCTTGGCGGTGTCGGGCAGCACCAATCCCGAACTGGTCATCTCTTCGCGCTCGATCGGCTTGATCAGCAGTCGGTCGCCGAGCGGTTTGATGTCGGACATGGCCAGAATTCCTTTTCGCGGGGGCGGGGTGCGGTCGGCACGAAGGCAAAGTGCGGATTGGCGCGGGGCGTGACGATACCGCCGCGCCGCGGCCGAGGAATTATAAAAATTCCGAAGCGCTGTGCGCGCGTGGGCGCGCCGCGGCTACGCGGCCTTGGCGATGGTGAGCGGGCCTTCCGGCAGCACCGCGATCTTCAGACCCGGTCGCGCTCCCGCCAGCTGCCGGGCCAGCGCGCCGATGTCGCGGCAGGGAAGGCAGCCGATTGCGGCTACCTTCGCCGGATCGAGACCGTCGCTGAATACATGCACGCGCGACCGCGATTGGATGTCGGCCAGGATCTGGGCCTGCCACTGGTCGGGGAGCGGCCGCCGCTGCGCCCGGATGCTCGCAAGCAGCTCGGCAGGCTGCAGGCCGCGCTCCAGATAGCGCCCGAAATGGCCGTGGCCGAGCCCCTCGGCGCATTCGCTGGCGATGACCAGGTTGCCGCCGGGGGCGACGATGCGGGCCGCCGCCGACAGACCCTTGACCGCCTGGTAGAAGTTCTGGTCCAGGGGAAACCCGCTGTTCGAACTGATCACCAGGTCGAACCGCTCGTCGACCGCGACTATTGAACTGGCGGCCACCCGGCGACAGGCCCGGTCGTGGGCGGCCACCAGTTCGCCGCAGAAAACGTCGGTGATCTTTTTCTGCGCGTCAAGGGCCACGTTGAGGATCAAATCCGGCGGGCACAGCGCGGCCGCCTCGCGCTGCTCGCGGAAGATCGGGTTGGCGGCGGTGCTGCCCCAGGTCGATTCGGGATGGTCAATCATCTCGGCGTCGTGGTTGGCCAGGATGGATTCGGGCGCGGCCACCCCTGGCAGGGTGAGCTTTGCCCCGCCGGAGAAGCCGGCGAAAAAGTGTGGTTCGACGAAGCCGGTCGTTACCCGGTGGTCGGCCTCCACGTAATCGCGGCAAAGGCGCACCGGCCGTCCGGTCGAAGTGGCGCCCACGTCCACGTAGTCGGCGCCGCCGCTGCCCGGTTGAATCACCGAAAACCTGGCCAGCAGCTCCGGTCCCAGCATCTCCGCCAGCTCCGCATCCGTGTTGGGCCGGTGCAGGCCAAGCGCGTTGAGCAGCTTGATCGGCCCGCGGTGATTGGCCGGCAGGGCCTCCAGGACCGCCTCGATCATCAGACGGCTCGGGGCCGGGCGGGTGTAGTCGCAGAAAACTATCGCCAGGCTCGCCTCCGGCCCTACGCAATCGGCCAGCGGGCTGGCCCCCAGCGGGTCGGCGAGCGCCAGTCTGAGCGCTGTCCGCGGATCTTTGAGCGGCGCGGGAAAGCGCGGCCTGATCGTCCGCGCGCCGGTGGGCAATTCGATGCGCAGGCGTCCTCGCCCGTAGGCCAGATCGATCGCGGTCAAGTCAGCCTCGCGTTTCGCGGCGCGAAAAACCGGCGGAAGGCGGAATTAACATAAATATATAGGCTCCGTTTCACTCGATCGCGCCGCCGCCCCGCCCGCTGTCATCAAGCCCAGCGCGGTGCGCCCGGTTCGAGCCGACCGAACCGCCCAGGAGAATCAAAACGCGCATCTACGACATTTCGGTTCCGCTCGACCGCGACACCCCCTCCCATCCCGACGAACCCTCGATCGAAGTCGAGGTGGCCACCCGGATCACGGACGGCGCCAACAGCAACGTATCCACGCTGCGAATGGGAACCCACTCGGGCACCCACGTCGACCCGCCGGCCCATTTTTTCGACGGCACCATGACGGTCGACCGGCTGGACCTGAACATGCTTTGCGGTCCGGCCTACGTGACCGAGATCCTCGGCGTCGATGAAATCGGCCGCGACCACCTCGAGGCCGCCCGAATTCCTCCGGGGGTGCGCCGGCTGCTGATCAAGACTTCCAACTCCACCAAGGAGTTGCTAAAGCAACCCGAATATCAGTCGCAGTACTCGGCCCTGATGCCGGGCGGGGCCCGCTGGATCGTGGATCGCGGCGTAAAGGTCGTCGGTATCGACTATCTGTCTATCGAGCCGATGGACTCGAAACGGTTTGATACCCACCGCGTGATCCTCGGTAACCGCTTGGCGATAGCCGAGGGCCTGGACCTGGCCAACATCATTCCGGGGCACTACAACCTCTTCTGTCTGCCGCTCAAGATCGCCCGCGGCGACGGCGCCCCGGCGCGGGTGATCCTGGTGGAAGACCTCTGACCGCCGCCAGCGGCGATGGTGCAAGAGCGGGGCGCGGCGCCGAGGTTGGCGGCTGACGTAGCCGATTTCCTCCGCCACCTGTCCGCGGAACGCGACCTTTCGGCAAACACCGTCTCGGCCTATGCGGCCGACGCCCAGCAGTTCGTCGAGCACCTGCTTGAATCCGGCCGCCGCGACTGGGCAATAGCCAAGGCGGACGTCGACCGGTACTGCGAGATGCTTGCCGGGCGTGGTTACGCCATGTCCACACAGTCCCGCAAGATCGCCTCGGTTCGGGCTCTTTACCGCTTCCTGCAGGAGCGGGGGCGCGTGGCCGAAAACCCGACCGACGACCTGACCCGCTCCTGGCAGCGGCAATCCCCGCCTTCGGTGCTGGCCACGGAAGAGATCGACCGTCTGATCGAGGCTGCCACCGCCAGTCCGGGCGAATTCGCCGGACAGCGTGAGCGGGCCATGTTCGAAGTCCTCTACGGCACCGGAGTACACGCCAGCGAATTGGTGAGGCTCGACGTTGCCGACGTCGATCTGCGCGCGGGCCAGGTCTGCTGCGGCCGCGGCACGCGCGCCCAGCGCGACCAGCCGGTCGGACCGCGGGTCGGGCAGGCGTTGCGCTCGTGGATGCACGGCCAGCGTCGCCGGGTAGCCGGCGAGGGGCAGCCGGCACTATTCGTTAACCGTCGCGGCGAACGGCTCACGCGCCAGGGGTTCTGGTTGATATTCAAGCGTGTCGTCAAAAGCGCCGGACTGGACCGGCGGGTCTCGCCGCGAACCATTCGCCACACGTTCGCCACGAATCTGGCCGCCCGCGCCGCTTCGGCATCCGATGTCCGCGAAGGTCTCGGCCACAGTAGCGCATCGGCTTCGACGATGTACCGCCGGTTGGCGCGCAAGGACCCCAAGTCCGGAGACCGTCTGCACGGGTCCTGATGGCGCTCAGGCCTCGCCTTGACATGCCGGCGTCGGCCCAGGCCGCCGCCGCCGGGATCCTCCAACAGCTGCCGACCAGGCCGCGCCTGGCGATCGTCCTGGGTTCGGGTCTGGGCGCCGTATCCGCGCGCTGGCCGGCGTTGAGCTCGACTCCCTTCCGCGATTTGCCGGGGATGCCGGCGGCGACCGTGGAGGGCCACGCCGGGCGCGTGCTCGGCGTGGAAATCGCCGGCGAGTGCGCCCTAATCCTGCAGGGCCGGGTGCACTTCTACGAATCGGCCAGTTTCGAACCGGTAGCTGCCTGGGTGCGGGCGCTGTGCGCCTGCGGCATCGAGGCCCTGCTGCTCAGCAACGCCGCCGGATCGCTCAACCCGGCCTACCGGGCCGGTGACCTGATGATCGTGCGCGACCACATCTGCCTGCCGGCGCTGACCGGCCCCAACCCCCTGGCCGGCCCCAACCAGGACCCCGGGCCGCGATTCCTAACCACCGCCGACTGCTACGATTCGCAGCTGTACGTTTGGGCCGGCGAAGCCGCTGCGGAGATCGAGACGACGGTCCACTCGGGAATCTACTGCCAGGTAGCAGGGCCCACTTACGAAACCGGCGCCGAGGCCCGAGCACTCGGCCGGATGGGGGCCGATGCGGTGGGGATGAGCACCGCCGCCGAGGCGCTGTTGGCCAGGCACTGCGGAGTGCGCGTGCTGGCCCTTTCGACGATCACCAACGCCTCCGGGGAGGTGTTCGCCGCCGACGAACACCAGGAAGTTGTGGCGGCCGCCACCCGCGCCGCATCATCGGTCGGGCACATCCTGGACTCGGTTGCGCGCCGTCTGGTGAAGGAATCAGCCGACCGCTTCGGCGATGAGTAGGCGGTAGCTCGCCCAGCGTTCGCGGCTGATGGCCCCGGACCGGATGTCAGCGGCCACCCGGCAGCCGCCGCGGTCCTCGTGGTCACACCAGCGCTGCCGGCAACTGCCGGCGGCGCGTTCGATTTCAGGGAACGCCGCCAAGACCATTTCCTGCGGGGCCTGCGCGACTCCGAACGTCTTCAGTCCCGGGGCGTCGACCACCCAGCGGTCCGCGTCGACCTGGTACGCCGAGACCGCGGTGGTCACGTGGCGACCCTTGCCGGTGCGCGAATTGACCCCGAGCGTTTTCAGGTCGGCCCGACCGGTAATGGCCCTGATCAAGGTGGTCTTGCCGGCCCCGGAGGGTCCGATGAAGGCCGAGAGCCCGGGCGGGAGCAGATCCAGCAGCCCGGACACCCCGTCGCCGGCCGGAGCGATCGTGTAGCAGATCGGCCAACCCTCGTCGCGGTAGGGTCGCAGGCGGTTCCGCAGGTTTCCGGGATCGGTCACAAGGTCCCATTTGTTCACGCAGACCAGGGCCGGAATATCCGCCCAGCAAGCTCCAACCAGCATGCGGTCGAGCATGCGCAGGTGACGCCGTTCGGCGGTGGCGGGAAGAACGAACGCGGCCATCGCCAGGTTGGCGGCGATGGTCGCCGCCCGCGGGCTGCGCCCCTGTTCGGAATGGGTGCGCTGGAACTCGGAGGTCCGTTCCTCGATTCTCTGCAGCACCAGGGTTCCGGACCGCAGCGCCAGCGTGACGAGGTCCCCCACCCGCACCGGATTGCGGCCGCCGTTGTCCCTGATCATCGAGCCCGGCACGTGGAATTCGACCTCGTTGTCCCCGACTGCTGCCAAACAGCGGGAGCGCGCCACGTTGGTGACTACGCCCTGCCACGCGGAAGCCGGCCGGCTCATCGAGCCTGAGCCTGGGCTGGGTCCAACCCGAGACGGGCTAAGTCTTCGCGCAAGTAGAGGTAAATCTCGGACGATCCGATCGGCGCCGGGGGCTTATGGCTGATTACAAACTCGGCCAGCGAACGCCAGTAGTCGGGCTCGGCGATAAAGGCCCCGACCGAATCCCAGGTCCAGTAACGGTAGATGTGTTCGGGGAACCACACCCGAATCCGGATTGGCGCCGCCACGTACCCGTCCAGCAGGCCGTCGAATGCACCGGCCTGCTCTTCGGAAAGGACCAGCACCGCTTGGTCCAGGGTCGCCGGATCGGGTTGCCCGTAGAAGAAGTCGACCGCGCTGTAGCCGCGCAGATACCAGACGAACGGCCAGTGCGCGGCCTGACCCACGTGGATCGGAAGCGCCCATCCGTAACCGGACCGGGCGCCCGCCTCCTCGAATAGGTCGACCGCGGCCGGGATGTCGCGCGAGGTCTGCGAATAGGCGATCGGGGTCCGCGGCACGTCGCCGTACAGGAAGGTCGAGGCGATCGAATGCCGGGCGGTCAGCGCCAAAAGCATCGCCCCCAGCACCAGCGCCGCCAGACGCACCCCACCGCTTCGGCGAAGCAGTCGATCCGATGCCCAGGCGGCGAGCAAGTAGGTCGGCAGCAGCGGGTGCAGCGCGAGCCAGGCGGCCTTCTCGCCGGCGAGGGTATAGATCGCGAAAGAGGCGGCCAGCCACCACACCAGCAGGCTTGCGAGCAGGTCCGGGCGTCGGATCCAGAGCAGGAGTCCCCCCGCCCCGAAAACCGCTGCCCAGGGCTCGAGCAGCAGGGTCAGTGCCGGATAGAAAAACCAGGGCTGGTCGATCCGGCCCGATTGGTGGACCTCGGCCCAGACCGCCACCGAATCGTAAAACGCCTGCGGGACGAGCTGCAGGTTGACCCCGAACGAGCTGTAGAGGGCGATCGGGATCGCCGCCATCGCCGCCAGCGCCAGGGCCAAGCCGCGCCGGTCGACGACCAGCGCCGTCATCGCGGCGGAGATCGCGTCGATCCCTGGACCGGGCGCGATCACGTTCTGTCTGCGCAGCAGCGCGGCAGCCCCCAACGCGGACAGCGCCACGGTGAATATGAAGCCCGAAATGTACGCGTTCTCCTTGGTCACCAGACTGATCCCGAACGCGGTTGCGGCCAGCAGGACCCAGCGCCGCCGCGGCTCGCGCAGGTAGCGGTACAGCGCGGCCATCGCCAGGAGCGTGAGCAGAGCGATGAATATGTCGTTGCGCAGGAAGCGGGAGTAATAGAGGAAGCCGGTCGAGAGGGCAAGTCCGAGCATCGCCAACGGCGTACCGTAGCGCCCCAGGCCGTCGCGGAGGAGGTAGCCGACGGCGCATATCAGGGCGATGCCGGAGATTGCCGGCAGGAGCCGCGCGGCGCCGTCGCTGATGTCGGTAAGGGCGAACACCAGGGCGACCGCGAAGTACAGGAAGGGTCCGTGGTAGAGCGGATCGTATACGTAGGGGAAATCGAAAAGGCGCTGCAGGGCGGTCGCGGCGTGAATCGATTCGTCGTGGTGCATGGCCCGGGAGCCCAGGTCCAGCAGCCGGCTCACGACCGCTATACCCACGATTAGGGCGAACCAGACCGGCCGCCGCCCGATTGCGGTCAGCACTTTCCGCTGCAATTGCGCCGGAGTGACCATTTTCACGGCCCGGCCCGGGGCAGGGCGTAGATGGTGAGCGTCCCGCGCGGCGAGGTGAACACCGGCCGCAACGGCCCCGCCGGGGCGGGATCGACCGCCCGGTGCAGATCGCGTTCCAGCTGACCGAGAACGACATGCGTCACCCGGTTGGCTTCGAGTTCGCGGGCGATCTGCGGGTCGTTTAGTTTTCGGTACATCGCATCGACGTTCGCGGCGCGGGCGGCGAATTCGGCGTACTGGCTGCGGTAACTGAGGAACCCGTGGCCGAGCCAACCGATGACCCCGGGCACCCCGGTCCAGTTGGAGATGCGGTTCGCATCCGAGTAAGCCCGGCAGCAGGCTTCCATGATCACCGCGTCGCGGGGCAGATTGGCAGCCGCCCAGTTGGCGGCGGCGACATCCTCGGGACGATGGCGCTGCATTGTACGCAGGGCATTCAGAGACGGCTCGCCGCCGTCGCGGACGCGCGCCGCCGCCGCGTTGGCCGAGTAACCGAGCGAGATCGCCAGAAGCCCCGCCAGAAGGGCGGCCACCGACCAGCGCCAGATGTCCAGGGAGATTCCTTTTCCTGTGCCGGCAAGCTCGGTCCAGCCGGAAATCAGCATTGCCGGCAGGGCGGCGCCGAAAAGGGTCCAGGCTGCAAACCCCAGCTTGAACATCGTGTTCATGCGCACGTACGGAGGCGAATAACCGTCGGCGACGATGATCACCTCCGGAACCGCGATCAGCAGCAGCGCCGCCGCGGCCAGCATCAGGAACGGGAGTTGTCCGGAACGTTCGCCGCGGGCGCAGTCTGAGATCGCCCACAGGGCCAGCAGCGCCCCGCCGCCGGAGAGCACCAGCGCGCCGGCCGAGAAGCTTAATTCGGCTAGTCCGGCAAGCGCGATCACCGAACCGGCGGGGGCCGCGCCCAGGGGACCCCACCGCGCGCAGTCGGACCAGATGCGCCAGGCGTAGAAACCAGACAGGGGAAGACCCCACATCAACAGATAGGGGCCGAGCTGGGAGCGCAGCGGCGCGCCCGCCGGGCCCAGGTTCAGCGGTTCGTAGGAGAGCAGCTGCGGCGCCGCGCAGAACAAAGCGCTCAGGGCGGCTAGGGCCGCGTGCAGGAAGTACCTCCTCCAGAGTGGGCGCGGGCGGGCGAGGTTGGCGGCCAGACCGGCGATCGGTCCGAGCCCGAGCGCCAGCGGGAAATCCCAGGAGTTAGTCGCCAGTGCCAGCCCGGCCACGCCGCCGGAAAAGATTGCCGCGGCGGGGCCCGGCGGTATCGCGCCCGAAAACCCGCGCCACCAGGCGATCGCAGCGACCCCGGCCAGCAGGACCAGTGGCAGTCCCAGGGCGTGGGCGTGCAGGTCCCCCAGCAGGAATGTGAATACCGGGGTTTCGGTGATCGGGCAGTCGCGCACCGCGGAATCGCCACACGGCGGCAGCCCGCCGCCGGCGACGTTGCGAATGATGCGGGTGGCGTTCCAGCTGAGGCCCTGGTAGAAGAACGGATCGTCGGCGAAGCGCCCGCTCCAGTAGGCCAGGGCGGCCAGATTGCCGCTGAGCAGCGTCAGCAGGACCGCTGACGCCCCGCCCGCAGCGGCCAGACGCGCCGATGTCCGCGGCAAAAGGGCGCACAACTCGCGACCCAGGGCGAACGCGCCGAGCACCGCCAGACCGAACAGGTTGGCCAGAGCCAAGTCGAAGGCCAACAACCGGGGAATACCGGCCGCGGTTGCCCCAAGGGCCGCCGCGGCATGACCGAAATAGTAATAGACCAGGTGCTGGCCCGCCAGCCAGGCGTCGGCCGGAGGATAGGTGTCCGACCGCATGGCGGTGTTCAGGATCGCGAAGTTCGCCGGCGCCTCGGTCGCCATGACCCCGGGCACGTGCGCCCGCAGGACCAGGTAACCCCAGAACGCCGCCAGGAACAGCAGTTCGGCGGTCAGCAATCTCCGCCAGTGCGACTTCCAGAAACTCCGCAGGGCCGGGCTGCGCAGGAGCCAGGCCGCCGCCAGCATCACCATGACCCACCCGAGCCCGGAATTGAATCCGCGCTGGTTTGCGACCAGTCCGGTGTGCAGGATTGCCCAGCCGGCAAACGTGTACACGAACCAACCGATCGGCTTGGCCAGCATTTCCCCGCGGGTTGGCAGTGCTCGCAGCGCGTGCATCGCCAACGGGGCGCCGATGAAGGTGCATCCGGCGCTTAGCAGCGGCCACGCGACCAGGTAGAAGAAAGGGTTGGTCGGGTCCACGGGCCTACCCCGGTCCCGTCAGCGGGCCACGGGCATGCGAACGGTTAGTCGAACTGCACGATCATTTCGATTTCGACCGGAGTATTCAGCGGTAACTCGTTGGCGCCGACAGCCGACCGTGCGTGGCGCCCACGCTCGCCGAACACCTGGGCCATCAGGTCCGAGCAACCGTTGATGACCTTGGGCTGATCGGAGAATCCCGGCGCCGAATTGACGAATCCCAAGACCTTGACGATCCGGACCACCCGGTCGAGATTTCCCAGCGTGGCGCGGATCGTGGCCAGCAGGTTGATGCCGACCGCGCGCGCCACGACCGCGGCTTCGTCGGCGTCCAGGTCGGATCCGACTTTGCCGCTCCACGAACCTTCGCTCGCCGCCGGCAGGTGGCCGGCGAGATAGAGCATGTTGCCGCTTTGTACCGAGGTAACGTAGCTACCGGCCGGCACCGCCGGTTCGGGCAATTCGATCCCCAGTTCGATCAATCTGGCTTCAGCGCTCAAGGCGGTTTTTTACCTTTCTGGAGTTCTCGCGTCCGGCCGACCTCGCTTCGGAAACCTGGCCGGAGCAGATGCTCGGTACTTTCAGGACGCCGTCCCAATTTCTTCCCTGAGGCGCCGGCCGACCAGTTCGGCCTCGCCGTCGCGCAGGCAAGCGACATCGACGTTTAGGAAAGTCGCCCCCGGGTATCCGCCGCGCAGCCGGATGTCGGCCTCACCGGCACGCAGGGCCGCCGTCACTGATTCAACGTTGGCCGAACCGTCCGGATCCAGGTGCACGCGCAACCGGGGAACCGGCAGCCCGGTTTCGTCCGGGCAGACTCGCTCGACCCGCACGCCGGGCACGTCGCCCAGAGCGCGCTCAATCTGCGCGCACCGATCGGACCAGGCTGAAAGTAGGACGGATTCGTCTTTCTGCATGTAGATTTCGGCCGCAACCTGCAGCCCTACCAGCTGCTCGCGGGCGACCTTGGCGACCCGGCCAAGCATGCCCTCGGCCGGAGCGGCCATCATGCCGGCGCTGCGCACGTAGGCCGTGGCCCCGACTAGCAGACCGGTCGCATTGGGCCCGCCCAAGGCTTTGCCGCCGGAGACCGAGACCAGCGTCGCGCCGTCGGAACGCAGCTCGGCGATGCGCCCGATCGGGGGAATCTCGGCGGCCGCATCGACCAGCAGCGGCAGGCCGTGCGCTTCGGCCAGCTCGGCCAGCGCCCTGATCGAGAGCAGCATCTGGCCCGGCATCTCCCAGGTCAGGATGGCACCAATCGCGCATGTCTGTTCCCCGATCGCGCTCTCCACCGCGTCGACGGTCGAGGCCAGCACCCGGCCCCCCAACCCGCGGTCGTAGACCGCTTCGGTGGGCGCGACCACCACCCGGGCCCCCGACATCTCGAAAGTCTTGGTCCAGGTTCCGGCCATCTGGGCCGGGAATACGATTTCATTGCGGTGCCCGCTGCTGTCGGGCAGCCTGGCCATCAGTTGACGGTCGCCGCCGGCTATCGCCGCCGCCGCGGCAAGCATGTTGGCCGCCCCCGCCCCGGCGGTAACCTGCACCGCGGACCCGGATCCGGCGGTGAATCCGAGCAACCCCCCGATTTCCTCGGCCACGAGGCGCTGCAGGTCGGGCAGACTGACCCAATCGGCGGCTGCCCGGCCCATCGCCTCGACGACTTCCGGAGCGCTCAACGACCCGCCCAGCGCGGTGTAGTTTCCGGCGGCGTTGACGATCGGGCGCAGGCCGTAACGTTCGCGGTAAATGCTCAAAGCACCCTCCGGCCGATCATCCGACTCGGCGGCGTGGCAGCCTGGTGGTCGGCTTGGTTATCACATCAAGCACGGCCGGCTGGCCCTCGCTATTGGCCCGGGCCGCGCGCTCCAGGGCAGGCCCAATATCGCCCGGGTCGGTGACCCGGATTCCGACGCAGCCCAGCGCCCTGGCCACCGCCGCATAGTCACCGTCGGCGGTGTCCGAGCCAAAGCGGGCGGCCGACTCGGGAATGTGGTTGTCGGCGTAGCCGGAAAACTTCGAATCGTGCTTGACCACGGTGGTTATCGGGATCTGCTCGCGGGCGGCGGTTTCCCAGTCCATCGCGGTCATCCCTACCGCCGCGTCGCCCATCGCATTCACGACCCAGCGGTCGGGAGTTGCCAGCTTGGCGCCCATCGCCGCCCCGAGCGAAAAACCGAGCTGGGTGGACTGACCCCAGCCCAGATAGTCTTCGGGTTCGCGGGTCACGTAGAAGGGGGCCTGAATGTCCCGGCTGGTACCGGACTCGTGCAAGAGCGTGGATGGCCGGCTTTGCAGCTGCCGCCAGAGCTCGGCAAACAGCCGGTAGCCGTTGATGGGGGTCCCGCTGTCGTTGAATTCGGCTTCGTATTCGGCCAGCTGTCGCTTGCGCAGGGCGGCCAGGTTCTCCCGGGCAGCCGTGCCCCGGGCGGCGAACTGTTCGCGCCCGCGGCTCTCCAGCTCCTGGTTCAGGGCGGCGATGAACAATCCGGCGTCGGCCTGCACCGCCACCTCGGCCGGGTAGTTCTTGTGCAACTCGCCGGCAGACACGTTGCACTGGATCATCTTCTTGCCGGCCGGCACGGTGGGCGTGAACGATGACTGCGACAGGCTGGAGCCGATCGTCAGCAGCACGTCGCAGGATTCCAGGTAGTGGTCGGCCATCGCGGTGGCAGTTAACGCGCCGACCCCGGCCGCCAGCGGATGGTCTTCGGGGAACCCGCCTTTGCCCATCAGGGTCGTCATTACCGGCGTGCCGCTGGTTTCGGCCAACTCCACCAGACCGGCGCTGGCGCGGGCCCACTTGACTCCGCTTCCGGACCAGATGAGAGGACACCGTGCCTGCTCAATCAGATCGGCGGCCGCCTCCACGGCGCCCTGATCGGGCGCCATGCGGATCGGCTCGACCGGCCGGTAATCGAGTTCGCCGGAAAATTCAGCCCGCACCGCCTCGGAGAGGATCTCGACCATGACCGGTCCCGGCCGCCCCGAACGCAGGGCGACGAATGCGCGCCGCAGCTTCTCCTGGATCTGGCGTTCCAGGTAAAGCCGGGTCCCGAATTTGAGGGTGCCGGCGTAGTTGTCGAGGCTGTCGAAGGTGGGCGTCTTGCCGATCGCGTCGATCCCGTAGTGACCGGGCAGGAACAGCATCGCGGAGTTGTCGGTGCGGGCGTGGGCGATCGGTGAAAAGGCGTTCTCGGAACCGGCCGACTGCTGGACCGAGAAAACCCCGATCTTGCGCCCCCAGGTGGCCCGCGACATGCCGTCGGCCATGTTGCCGGCGACCCGTTCCTGGCGGGCCATGACCACGCGCAGGCCGGCCCGGGCCATCGCTTCCTGCAGGTTGGATATCGGAAAGCAGAACGCGGTGTCCACTCCCTCGCGGCGCAGGATTTCGACGATCGCGTCGGCGCCGTTCAATTGAGCAGGTCCGTGATCTTTTGCGAATCGGGGCGGAACCGCTCCAGCAGCCTTATCACCTCGCGGCCAAGCGGCGAAGGCGTGGAAGCGCCGGCGGTGACCGCCACGCGCCGGGCGCCGGAGAACCACTCGTCGCGCATTTCGGCGGCAGTCCCGACCAGGTAGGCCGGTATGCCAACCCTTTGCTTGACCACCTCGACCAGCCGGTTGGAGTTCGAACTGCGTTTCGAGCCGACCACGATGACGAGATCGACGGTGCGGGCGGCTTCCACGACCGCCTCCTGGCGGTCCTGCGTGGCCCGGCAGATGTCGTTGTGGACGCGGATGTCGGGCCAGCGGTTGCGGGCCGCCCGTATGACCGCCGCGGTGTCCCAGATGCCCAGCGTCGTCTGGGTGGTTAGGGCCAGTTTCCGATTCTCGATTCTGAGGTTAACGACGTCTTCCGGGGTTTCCACCAGGTGGACCCGGTCCGGCGCCTCGCCGATGCAGCCGACCGCTTCGGGGTGGCCCCGGCGGCCGACGTACAAGACGTCGAACCCGTCGGCGACCAGATCGTTGATCAAATCGTGGGTGACCTGCACGTCGCGGCAGGTGGTGTCGATCGCCTCGAGCTTTTTGTCGGCGACCAGTTCGCGAACCTGCGGAGAGACGCCGTGGGCGGTGTAAAGAACGGTGCCGTCCTCGATTTGCTGCAGGCCGGCGATGCGATCGTCCGAGTCGATCAATTTGATTCCGAGTTCTTCGAGCTCGGCGGTCATGTGCTCGTTGTGGACCAGGTGGCCGAGCATGTAAATTGGCCCGTCCACCGATTTGGCGGCCTTGCGGGCCATCGTGACCGCGGTCACGACCCCGTGACAGTACCCTCGCGGGTTGACCGCCACTACTTCCATTCAGGAACCTCAAACGCTGTGCTCGAACCGCCCCTAAATCTTAAGAACGGGTCGCCGCCGAACCGCGCGAAGTCAGACTTTGCGATGCTCGGTTACCGCCTGGCTGGTCCCGTCGGGCAGGGACTGGAGCTGGTAGTCGCCGAACAGGTTCGGGGCTTCCTCCTGCATGATCGCCAGCACCTTGGTGGCCACGCGGCGGATCTCGGGTTCGGCATGCTCGTTGCCGCGCAGCTCGATGAAGTGGCGCAGGGCGCGCGCGTTGGCGGTGACGAAGATCTTGGTCTCGGTCGCGTTGGGCAGCACCGAACGGGCCGCCTGGCGGGCCATCTTGCGGCGCAGGGTGCGGCTTTCGACATCTGCGAAGCGTCCGCGCAACGCGCGCACGAGCTTGCGGTACGAATCCAGCGAATTGCGAATCGACTCGACCCAGATCCGGTGGGCTTCCGGGTCGTTTGCGATCACGTCGGGCTCAACGAACTGGGAATTGGCGGCGTTCACGTAGCGCTGCGAAAGCTGGCTGTAGCCGAATCCGGCGCGGTGGCGGATCAGTTCATGCGTAAATGAGCGCGATACCCCGCTGAAAATGAAATTCCAGACCGCGTGCTCGAGCACGCTGCCGTGACCGGAGGCGATGATGTTGCCCAAATATTCCCGGTTGGATTTGCGACCCTTGCCGAATGACATGTAGCAGAGTCTTCCGCCGGCTTCGGCCAGGAGCTCGGCTGCGTTGTCGGAGTCGGAGACCCATTCCAGGCCGTGATCGGCCAGGAATTGCGCGGTTCCGGCGTCGACCATCGATTGACGGCCGACCAGCACGACCTGCGGTTCGGTAATCACCGCGAGGTCGTCGGGGGCTTGGCTATTGGGTTCAGCCGGTACCGGTTTGGTTGCTTTTGATGTGGCCACGAAGCCCGCTCTCGTGTCTTGGTTCGATCTTGCGCTGGATGATTGATGCCGCCGTCCGCTGATGCAGCCGCCGAATCGGCCAACCTGCCCCAGGGCGACTGGTATATCGTTCCGCCGGTCGAGGGCGAATGGAAGGTCGAGGCCACCCCGGACGGACGCGGAGGGCAGCACCTTCGCATGCTATACCCCGCCGGGTACGCGGCGACGGTTTACATGCGTGCCGACGGGAGGTTGCGGGTGCGGCTCTACCGCGACAATCGACCTCACCCGATGGAGATCGACCATGATCGGTTGCACATTTGGTTCGTAGACGAATGAATGCCCTTCCGGGACTGAAACTGGCCCGCGCGTTGGCGCCAGCGACCCCGCTGCTGCTCGGCGCCGGATACGCGGTCGGGCGCCTCACCGCCCGGGGCCTGACCGGCTGGCTTTCCCGCGACAGCGTGCTGGACCTGGGCCTTGCCCGCACGGTGGCCTACTCGGTGCAGAGGCCGGTGCCGGCGGCGTATTTCGGCGCCGAATTTTCGGCCGCGGCGGGCCGCGATTGCGCCGACGCCATCACCCGCGTGCTCGACCGCCCCTGGGGCGGAGATCGCCGGGTCCACGGAATCGGCCCTGATGAATGGCTGGAATTGAACCTGCACCGGTTCGCCCAGATGCTGGAACCGGTCGGCGCCGACCATGCGCCGGAATTGCACAACCCGCTGGCCAGGACGGTCATCAGCGTCCAGCTGGGCCTGATGCTCGGATACCTATCCACTCGGGTACTGGGCCAGTTCGACCTCCCGCTGTTTGAAAGCGGCAGCGGCCGGACCTACCTGGTCGAACCCAATATCCACGCCCTGGCCGGGCGCCTGCAGATCGATCCCGAGCAGCTCTGGCGCTGGGTGGCGGTACACGAACTCACCCATGCTCTCGAATTCGAACGCGCGCCCTGGCTGGCCGAGTACCTGCGAGGCCAGATCGTGACCTTTTTCAGCGGCGTGGGCGAGCCCGCCGAATCCGAATCGAAGTCCGGCAACCGGAATTCGAAACTCATGTGGTTCGCGCTCAGCGGGCGCCAGCGCCAGGTCGTGGAACAGATTCAGGCCTGCATGAGCCTGCTGGAGGGCTATTCGAATCTGCTGATGCGCCAGGTCGGGCGCGAGACCCTGTCGCAATGGCGTCAGATCGATTCGAAATTGCGGGCCCGCGACAAGTCGCGGTCACTGATTACGGGAATCGTGCTCCGCATCCTCGGGCTGGGGCTGAAGATGGAACAGTACCAGCTCGGCGACCGTTTCTGTCAGGAGATTGACCGCCGCTACGGGCGGGACTTCTTGGACTTGGCCTGGGAATCGCCCGGTCAGCTACCCACCCTGGCCGAGATCGCCGAACCCCAGCGCTGGGCGCGGCGTCTGGAGTCCGGCCCCTAGCCGAGCGAATCGAATAGGCCGCCTCGCAAATGGCTGGGCCAGGTCGCCGCCGTCCGGCTACTCGCCGGCGCCGTAGTGAATGAGCGTGTGCACCGGGTAATTCCCTAGTTCCCCGCGCCCGCCAAGAAAATCGAGTTCGATCAGGAACGCCGCGCCGACCACCCGGCCGCCCAATTGCTCGATCAACTGCTCGCACGCGACCAGCGTCCCCCCGGTGGCCAAAAGATCGTCGACCAGCAGCACGCGTTGTCCGGACGCGATCGAATCGGCGTGCAGCTCGATGGTGGACTCACCGTATTCGAGCGCATAAGTGTGGGCCACGGTTGCTCCGGGAAGCTTGCCCTCTTTGCGGGCCACCGCGACGCCGCAGTCGCCCAGCAGCGGCGACATCGCGGTGGCGAAAACCCAGCCGCGCGCCTCGGGAGCCACGATCACATCGGGCGGGTCGGCTCGGTATGGTTTGGCCAGTTGCGCGGCCGCTTCGGTAATCGCTTTTCCGTTGAGCAGAAGGGGCGTGATGTCCTTGAAGAGGATCCCTTCGATTGGGAAATCGGGAATCGTGCGGATGTATTTGGATAGGTCCAATTTTTCTGCGTTCCGGGAAGGGTTGTGCGACTGGGCATTTGGCCTTGGAATTGTCGGCGAGGCGCGAGCGGTCGCAGCGGCACCTTCGAGATTCCTGAGCCGATCGTCGGATGCCGCGCGGGGGCACCCGGATCTAGAACGGCCACGTAGGTTCCGGCCGGATCGGCAAGTCCGGTTAATCCGCCGGAAAATCCTTCCCGACTAGCGCGCTCAGGATCTGCCAATCGCTTGCCTGTTTTTCGAACCGCCGGTGGCTCGCGGCCACCCGCGGCGAGGGGTGATATAGGGGAACCAGCCAGCGTCCCATCCAGCGCTGCGGCCGTGCGCAATCGCGTTTGAGCGCCAACCCGTGGGCGTCAACGCGCCCAAGCGCCGCCAGGGCGACCGCGCCCAGTGTGGCGACGACTTGCGGATCGACCAGCTCGATGGTCGCCCGAAGCCAGCGTGAGCAGGCCGCGAGTTCGCTCGCTGACGGCGGCCGGTTGGTTCCGTCAGCCGTTTGCGGGTTACAGATTACCGCGTTGGTGACGAATACTTCCTCTCTGCTGAAACCGGCCTGTTCAAGCAATTTCTCGAAATTGCGGCCGCTCGCATCTCCACAGAAGGGGATCCCGGTCCGCTCGGCCCCGCGCGCACCGGGAGCTTCGGCAACCAGCATCAACCGGGCCGACGTATCACCGTTGCGGGCTGAGAGTACGCGCCTGCGGCCTTCCATTTCCGGGCAGGTCCGGCAGGCCGCCGCCGCGGCAAACAGTTCCTGGCAGTTTGTTGGATTGCGGACTGGGGCTACCAAGGTTGGCCGACCAGAAACAGCTCTTCGGCCGGCCCGTCATCGTTAAGGTCCCGATCGCGGGCCAGTTGCTCCGGGTCCGGCAATGGATCGCCGATTTCGGATTCGAGCTGCCCCAGCAATCCGTACTTGCGTTCGGCGAATTCGCCGGTCGGAAACCGCACCCGCGGCAGCCCGGGTTCAGCGTCGCCGAATGACCATATTTGCAGCGCCTCTTCCAGCGGCGCGCCGGCGATCAAGCCGCCGCCGGACCGGGCCAGAACCGCGGCGCGCCAGGCTATCGCGAACGCGGCCGAGCAGTCGGGATTGGGCGAGCGGCCGGGATGGGTGATCAGGTTCCCAGGACGCCGTCGCCGCAGGATCTGCCCGAGCTGGGCGGCTGCGACCGGGTCATCGCGAATGGTCTGCTGGGAAAAATCAAGCACTTCGCTGCTGGCCCCGAACGCCGCCGCCGATTCCGTCAGCCCGACGAATGCCCGTTCCGACGAATCATCTGGTTGGTCCGGCCCCGCAAGAAGCCGGGGAGCCAGGACGACGATCGTGGCCGCGACCGAAGCTTCGGCCAGCGCCAGGAGCAACCCGCCGACCGCGACTTCGGCCGCGTACGGGTAGGCCGCCACGACCATCGTGGGCCTTAAGAGGCGGTCAGGCGCTAGAGTTGCCGGCATGGCCAAATTCTGATTTGGGCATCGGTCGCTGATATATGGATTGAATTTTCAGTTGAGCCAATTCCTCGACACCGCCGAGATTCTCGTGACGGCCGGCCGCGGCGGGCGCGGGTCGGCATGGCTGCGTCGCGAAAAATACGTGCCGCGGGGCGGGCCCGCCGGTGGCGACGGCGGCCGCGGCGGGCACGTGCTGTTGCGGGCCAGGTCGGGCGAGAACACCCTGCTGAAATTCCGGTTCGAGCGCCGCTTCCGGGCCGGCCACGGCGGTCCCGGCGGGCGGAACCGCGCGACCGGCGCCCAGGGCGACGACCTCTACCTGGACGTTCCCTGCGGGACGGTGGTGCTGGAAGCGGAAGGCGGGGGCCTGATCGGGGACCTGACCGCCGACGGCCAGGTCCTGACGGTCGCGCAGGGCGGCGAGGGGGGATTCGGCAACACGCACTTTAAGTCCTCGCGCAACCAGACACCGCGCATGGCCCTTAAAGGCTCACCGGGTCAATCGCGGAGATTGCGGCTGGAGTTGAAACTCATGGCCGATGTTGGCCTGGCCGGGGCGCCAAATGCCGGCAAGTCCTCGCTGCTGTCGGCCATTTCGGCGGCCCGCCCTCAGGTGGCCGCGTATCCCTTTTCGACCAAACACCCGGTCCTGGGAGTGGTCCGCTTCGGAGACCGCCAGCTGGTGTTCGCCGATGCCCCCGGGCTTATCGAGGGCTCCCACCTTGGCCATGGGCTGGGCCACGAGTTCTTGCGCAATCTCGAACGCACGAGGTTCCTGATCCAGGTGGTCGACCTATCGGGTGAGTCCGGCGACCCGCTTGAAACCTACCGGCAGGTGCGAAGCGAGTTGCGCGACGCTCCGCACCCGCTCGACGACCGCCCCTTCATAGTTGCCGCCAACAAGATGGACACCTTCACCGCGCGCGCGGCCTGGCCGGCGTTCGCCGGCGCGCTCGCTGATATCGGGGAGAGCGCGTTTCCAATCTCGGCCGTTACCGGCGAGGGATTGAACGAACTGCTGGCGGCGGCCTTCGAGGGCGCCGGCACCGCCCCCGTGCCGGATTTGGCCGGGGATTTGGTTCCGGTCCTGCGCCCCGCCGACGCCGAGCGGCCGCTGGTCGTCAACCGCCTCGGCGAGGGGAGGTTTCAGGTTTCCGGCGGCACGGTCGAGAACCTGACCGAACGGGTTGATTTCGCGCTCCCCGATGCGCTGGCATGGTACTGGCGCCAGCTCGAACGCGGCGGCGTGATGACGGCCCTGCGCCGCGCCGGCGTGCGGGCCGGCGACCAGGTCGAGATCGGCGGCCGGGCGTTCGAATGGCGAGAGGGCTAGGAATGCACTGCGCCCGACGGGTATTTGGCTCCTAGACAGCTATCCCGTAGTGGTCGGCCACGCGGGCATCCAGCGCCGGCAGGTCCAATCCGTTGTCGGTCAGCCACGATTCGGCGGTTGACGTCAACTCCTCGCCGGTCCAATCCGATTCGGTCCGCAGGGCGAGGTAGAAGCGGTCTTCGGCCTGGGCCTGCAGGTCGGCCAGCGTCTCGGCTTCAATGGTGCGGTCGGATTCGAACCCCTCGACGAAGAAAAGGATGTCGCTGGCATCCTCGACGGTGAAAATGCGGGCTTCGCCAACCGGTTGCTCCCACACGTCGTCCACGTATGTCGCCGGGATTCGCTCGCGCACGCTCCACCCGTAATCGAACGCGGTGTAATCGGTGTTTTCGGCGTCGTTGGCGACCACCTGATCGCGCTCGCCGGCCTCGAGCTGGTCGGCCAATTCCTCCAGCAAAACGCGATCGGTCGAGCGAAGAATCAGCAGCTTCGCCTGGTCGGCGGAAACCGGGACCGCGGCGCGCGCCTGGGCCAGGGCGTAATCCTCAAGGGCCAGGCCGCGCAGGTGAGCTTCAAGGTCTTCGGAATCGACTCCGATGCGCTCGGCCAAGTCTTCGGTCACCGCGCCCTCGCCCCCGTATTCGGCCAGTCTGGACGCGTACTCGGCCTGGGCCGGAAATTCGGTCTCAGCGTAGCGGTCGGCAAGCAATTGGCGGTGGATCAAGTCGTCGATCGCGCCCGACTCGGCGGCGAAGAATCCCCGCGCGAGCTCATCGGATTCTTCGGTTGGGGCGAAATCGGCAAATTCCGGCACCGCGGCCGCGAGCGCGTTGAGTCCGCTGATGGACCGCCAGCGCTGCAGATCGCGCTCTATCGCGACCTGGCGCAGCGTGATAGTCGATTCGCCGATCCGGGCCTGCGAGCTGCCGGCGATTCCGATCCGGTTGTAGTAGAGCATCGACCCCAGCACCGCCAACAAGACAAGGGTGATCAGCCAGGCAAAAGCCTGAACTAATTTGGTACCGGCCTGGGTGCGGTTTAAGTCCGACTGGCGGTTCCAAGTTCGCAGGACCTGGGGCAGCTGCCGCCAAGCCAGCCGGTGTTCGGCTTCGATCTGAGTCCGACGCGAGACCCGTTCGCTCTCGCGTTGCTGTCGGCGCCGTTGACCGCGGTTGTGTGGCCGGTTGCTGCGTGCCGCCATCTTGGCGAAGGATTAACGCGGGATGTTTGGCTTAGCGGCGCTGCGTAAAGGGCAGGAGCGCCAGGTACCGGGCACGCTTGATCGCCCGCGACAGCTTGCGCTGCTGCTTGGCGTCGAGACCGGTCTGGCGCCTGGCCAGGATCTTGCCCGACGGGGCGATGAAATTGCGAATCCGGTCGATGTCTTTGTAGTCGAGGACGACATCCTCGCCGGGCTCGAACACGTTACCGATCACGCCGCGCCGGCGCCGGCGCATGTCGGAGCGGCGTCGGTTGTCTGGGGTGCGGGCCGGGCGGTTGTCGGCGGAACCTGACTGGGTGGACATTGGCAATCTTTCTGGCTAGTGAATCAGGATGGAGCTGGTTTTGCGCGGCTAAAAGGGCAGGTCGTCGATGTCGATTTCCTGCTCCTGGCGGCGGCCGCCCTGCGCCGGTCGGTTGCGGTCCTGGCCGGACCCGGCCTGTTCCCAGGATTCGACCGCTCCGGAGGTCGGTTGGGCCCGCCCCGGCGAAGCGCCGCCGTAGCTTTCGCGATCGCCCGAGAGCATCAGCATTTCGGACGCCGACACTTCCATCGCCGTGCGCGTCTGGCCGTCATTGCCGCGCCAGTCGCGGGTCCGGAATCGGCCCGATACGTAGACCTTGGATCCGCGCGCCAGGTACTGGTTTGCGACCTCGGCCAGCCTTCCCCAGGCGGTGATCCTGAACCAGTCGGTGTGCTCTGTCCACTGCCCGTCCGGGCCGCGAACGTTGTCGTTTACGGCGACCGAGAAAGTCGAATACTCGCGACCGTTCTGGGTGAACCGTTTTTCCGGGTCCGCGCCCAGGTTGCCAACCAGAGTGATGTTCTTGACTCCGCGCGCGCGGCGCGGGCGCCCGTCTGCGTTCATTCCCTATCTTCCCCGTTTGATAGTCCGCCTTGTTCGTCGGCTGCGGCTTCTTCGTCCTCCAGGACCGGGCCGATTCCACCTTCGTCCACGGTGATCAAGAAGCGCATCAAGCCCGACTCCAGGCGCAGCGCGTCCTGCACCGGCTTGATGGCCGTCGGTTCGATTTCGATCTTGAACAGGGTGTAGAAAGCCTCGCGCATCTTGTTGATCTCGTACGCCAGGCGCCGGCGTCCCCACTGGTGGGTGGCAGTGATTGCGCCGCCGTTGGCGGTCACGTGGCGTTCGACCGTTTCCATCTGCTCCGGCGAGGCTTCAATGCCCTCCGGCGTGGCGTTGAAGAGCGCCACGATTTCGTACTGGCCCAATTGGACCCCCTTCCTACGGGTTTGTCGACGTGCGGCCGCGCGTTAACGCGCGGCGGTCCGACCGCCGACAGAAAGGTAGAACGTCGTCCGGGCGCATACGACCCGG
The DNA here is from genome assembly GCA_009840625.1 of Chloroflexota bacterium. Classification (NCBI taxonomy): domain Bacteria; kingdom Bacillati; phylum Chloroflexota; species Chloroflexota bacterium. The sequence continues at coordinate 87,898 of VXNJ01000014.1, forward strand.
GCCGGGCGATTCTAGGTGAAGGAACCGCCCGTTTCCATTGAACGGACCGGGTGGCGCGGATAATCGGGGACACGAATCAGGAACTCGCCCGGTTTATAGGCCCGATCATCCGCTGATGGGACCGGTTTTCAGATTGCGCCAGCAGCGCATGCGCACCCGCAGCGTCCTCGAACGCCTGGGGTTGACCCCGGTCCCGATCGCCCCGAATGAATTCCTGGGCGCGGCCGACTGGGTCGAATGCGGAGACGCGCGCGCGGTGGTGGAATCCGTTGGCCAGGGACCCCCCATCCTGGCGCTGCCCGGTTTCGCGGGCACCAGCCGGGCCTGGCTGCCGCTGGCCGGCCGGCTGGCCGCGAACTGGCGATTGCTGCTGATCGATCCGCCCGGATTTGCCCTGGCTGACAAACCCGCGGGCGCCGATTACAGCGCCGAGGCGCAGGCGCGGCGGTTGCTGGGAGTCATGGATCGACTCGAAATCGGCGCCGGGGCGCTGATGGCGACTTCCGGAACCGGACCGGCCGGACTGGCGGCGGCGGCGATTGCGCCGGACCGCATCAAGGCGCTGATTCTGGTCGCCCCCTTCCTTAGCCCTTCGGCGCTGGCGCGCTGGGCGATCCGGATCGCCGGCAACGACCTGGTGGCGCCGGTCGCCGGTCGGATCGCCTCGCTGCGCACGGTGGTTGGGCTGGCCAACATCATGGGCATGGAGGACGCGCGCTCGGTCACCGATGAAGTCATCGACGAACAGTATCTGCCGTTCGGCGCGCCGGATTTTGTGCGCGCCAGCTTTGAAATCCTCAAGCACCTGGCGCCGGATGACCTGGACCGGTTGCTGCCGTCGATATCTGTGCCGGTTCTGGCGGTGCACGGAGAATCCGACCTTGCCTCCGACCAGGCCCGGACGCTGCGGCTGCTGAATATGCTGCCCGACATTCAGCAGGTGGAGCTGGAGCACTGCGGGCACGTGATTCAGCGCGAATTCCCCAACGAACTGGCGACCCTGATCGACGAATTCCTTAGCCGCCGCCTTGAGGCGGTGCGCTCAAGCGCCGCCGCGGCCTAGCGACGCATCCGTTGAGCGGCAACGCGATCGCCAGTATTCCGCTCAAGGGTGGAATCGACGCAATGCCGGCGATCGGATTCGGCACCTGGCTCTACCGGGGCGGGGCGGGCGTTCTGGTGCGGGCGACCGAGCTGGGCTGCGGATTCATTGACACGGCCGAGTCCTACGGCAACGAGGACCTGGTCGGGACCGAGCTGGCGCCGGTTCGAGACCGGGTGTTCCTGGCCACCAAGGTCTCGCCGGAAAACCTGCGGCTGGCGGACGTTATCCGCCATTGCCTGCGGTCGATCGAGCGGCTCGGGGTGTCCGCGATTGACCTGTATCAGGTGCATTGGCCGAACCCGCACATCCCGATCAACGAGACCATGCGCGGCATGCGGCACCTGGTGGAAGAAGGCCTGGTGCGCTACGTTGGGGTCAGCAATTTCTCGATCGACCAGATGCAGGCGGCCCAGGCGGCCCTGGGCGACATACCGCTCGTTTCGAACCAGATCCGCTACAACCTGGTCGATCGCCAAATGGAACGCGATACGGTCGCCTGGTGCCGCGATAACGGAGTCCTGGTGATTGCCTACCGGCCGCTGGCGCGCTTTGAACTGGGGGCTTCAAAACCCGTTGTCGAGTCGATCGCCGAAGAGGTCGGACGATCACCCGCCCAGGTCCTGCTCAACTGGGCGATTGGCGGCGGCGGCGTGACCGCGATTCCGAAAACCGATCGGATCGAGCGTGTCGACGACCTGGCCGCTGCGACCCGGTGGCGCTTGACCGGCCGCCAGCGTCGACTACTGGAAGCGGGCACCGCCTGAAACGGTACCGGGGGCGGGATTTGAACCCGCACGGGCCAATGGCCCAGCGGATTTTAAGTCCGCTGCGTCTGCCGTTCCGCCACCCCGGCAGGGTCACCGCACGGATTTTCGCCTGTGCACGAGCCCCGGGCGAGCTGACCCTGGAGGGTCGCGCCTCCACGCTCCTTCCCGCCCGCCCCAGCGGAGGCTGACTGAGCGTGCTGCTGGCGGTCGACCTGGGCAACAGCGCGGTCAGTCTGGGAGCATTCGACGGCGACCGGCTGGTAAGGCGCTGGCAGATCGACGTCGACGGCGAATCTGACCCGGAATCCTGGCGCCAGCGATTGCGGGTGGTGCGCGATGCGGGTCCGCAATTCGGGCGGTGTCTTATCGCTTCGGTTGCCCCCAGTCACACCGAATCGCTGGCAGCAGCAGCAGCAGCCTTCTGCGACTCGGTCACGCTACTGCAGGGGACGGCGCTGCCCGGGGTGCGGGCGCTCGTGCGGGAGCCGCGGCGGGTAGGAATAGACCGCCTCCTGAACTGCCTTGCCTGCGCCCGACTGCACGCCGCGCCGGCGATCGTCGTCGATGTCGGGACGGCCACCACGCTCGATTTCGTGACCGGCGCAGGCGACTACGGCGGCGGGGTTATCGCCCCGGGTCCGCGGGTGAGCGTAGCCGCGCTGGCCGCCGCCGCCCAATTGCTGCCGCCGGTCCGATTCGCCCGCCCCGACCGAATCCTGGGGTTGGACACCGAGACCTGCATGCAGTCGGGCGCCTACTGGGGGTTCGTGGGCTTGGTGCGCGAACTGTTGGCCAGACTCAGGGAGGAGGTCGGGCCGATCGACGCGGTGGTCGGCACTGGCGGCAACTGCGCATTGATTGCCGAAGACGTACCCGAGCTCGAGCGTATAGATCCGGACCTGACCCTGCGCGGGATCGCGCTTGCCGGGGAGGGGACGGGGTGAAGGTGCGGGTGCTTGCCGGCCGCCGGATCCTGCTCGGCGTCACCGGATCGATCTCCGCCTACAAGGCGGCCGTGGTCGCCAGCATGCTCACCCGCGCCGGCGCCGGCGTGGACGCGCTGTTGACGCCGGCGGCGCAAAAGTTCGTCGGCCTGGCGACTTTTTCCGGGCTGACCGGTCGGCGCGCGTACGGCGACATCGAGGCGATGACCGATGAAGGGGCCATAGCCCACGTGGAACTGGGCCTGGCGGCCGATGCGGCCCTGGTGGCGCCGGTGACGGCCGAAAGTCTGGCCCAGATCGCCGCCGGGCGGGCCTCGAACATCCTCACGGCGGCCTTGCTTTCGGTGCGCGGTCCGATTTTGCTGGCTCCGGCGATGGAGGAGAACATGCTTGCCAGTTCGCCGGTGCGGGATGCCCTGGCCAGCCTGACCGCGGCCGGGATGCAGGTGCTGGAACCTGCCGTCGGACGGCATGCCTCGGGCCGGGATGGCCGCGGCCGGCTGCCCGAACCGGCCGAACTCGTCGATCACCTGCGCCGCGCCCTAGGGACGGAAGGGACGCTGCGCGGTCGTCGTGTGGTGGTAACTGCCGGGGCCACGCGCGAGGCGGTCGACGCGGTCCGTTTCCTGAGCAATCCCTCGACCGGGACCCAGGGCACGGCGCTGGCCGAAGCGGCGCGGGACCGGGGTGCAACGGTGACCCTGATCGGCGCCCATCTGCAAACCCGCATACCGGCGGGCATGGATTTCGTCTCCGCCGGCGACGCCGACGCCTTGGCGTCGGCGGTGGCCGAGCACACCGAGGGTGCCGACGCGCTGGTGATGTGCGCCGCGGTCGGTGACTTCCGGCCGCTGGAGCGATTTCAGGGCAAGTTGCGTCGCCGGGAGAAATTGCGGATCGACCTGGAACCAACCCTGGACATAGTCAAGTCGGCCTGCCGCGCGCGGGTGCGCATCGGTTTCTCGCTGTCGGTAGGCGATCCGGCCGGCGACGCCCGGCAAAAGATCGCGCAAAAGTCGCTCGATGCGATCGTGGCCAACGATTTGTCGGACGCGCAAGCAGGGTTCGGCTTCGGTCCCAACACCGTCACCATCTACGGCCGCGACGGGGTTTGGGACCGGGTCGGTCCTGCGCCCAAGGCCGCGGTCGCCGAACGGGTCACGGATCTGCTCGAGGAGCTGCTGGGTTGATCGGGACCGCGCGCGTCCGCGGACTCGACGGGCGCGTCTGGGAGCCGGCGCACCCCGCCGCCGACGACCGCCCGGCCGACCCCGCTGCGGTGCGCGCGGCGGTGCTGGCGGGGCGCGGCTACGGCGCCGACCGACCGGCCCCCGAGGAGATCTTTGCCGGCGCGAGCAGCAACCCCTTCATGGTTCCGGGCCTGAAGGATGCCGCCGAACGCCTGCTGTTGTCGATCGAACGCGGCGAACGCGTCGCGATCTACGCCGACTTTGACTGCGATGGCATGTGCGCGGCGGCCCTGCTTGCGGTGCTTTTCCAGCGCCGCGGCCTGGAGCCGCTGATTTATTTTCCGGACCGGCTGCGCGACGGATACGGGCTCAATCCGCGCGGCGTGCGGCATCTGGCCGAAAACGGCGCCCAGTTGCTGCTGGCCCTGGACCTGGGCGCCAACGCCCAGGCCGAGATTGACCTTGCGGTGGAACTGGGGATGGACGTGGTGGTGATTGATCACCACCTGCTGGAGGCGCCGCTAGCGAACGTGGTCGCGGCCGTGAACCCGCTGGCGGCCGACCTGCCGGACCGGTTCTGCGCCGGGGCCCTTGCCCTGAAGCTGGCCCAGGCGATCGGTTGGCTTGGCGGCGGGGGCGACAACGCGGATCTGGTCGACCTGGCCGCAATCGCGACCGTGGCCGACGCGATTCCGCTGACCGGGGAGAACCGCTGGCTGGTGAGCCAGGGACTGCAAGCAATCGCCTTGTCGCCGCGGCCGGGGGTCGAATCCCTGCTAAAGGCCGCGCGGATCGGGTCGGCGCCCAGCGCGCGGGACGTGGCTTTTCGGATCGCTCCCCTGATCAACAGCGCCGGCCGGATCGGCGACCCGGCGTTGGCTACTCGGTTGCTGGCCAGCCCGGACCTTGCCGCGGCCCGCCCGCTGGCAGCCGATCTGGTGGCCCTGGGTCGGCGGCGCCGGGAAATGTCCGAGCAGGTGGAAGCGATCCTGCGGTCCGGGCTTGGGTCCCAGGGACCGGTCTTCAAATTCGACGAGCGGTTCCATCCCGGGGTGATCTCGGCCACCGCGACCCGGCTCTGCGCCCGGCGCAACGCACCGGTCTATCTGTGCGCCCCGGCCGGCGAGGTGGTTCGGGGATCGGGCCGCACTCCGGCCGGGCATGACGCGATGGCCCCCCTGCAGCGCCTCTCGCCGGCCCCGCTGCAGCTCGGCGGCCACCCGCAGGCCTGTGGTTTCACGATTGCGCCGGCGCAGATCGAACAATTGGCCCGGGTCATCGGCGAATTCTGGGCCGACCGAACGGATCCGTGGACGCCTGCCCCGCTCGGCTACGATTTCGCGCTGGCGCCCGCCGACCTGGTCCCCGAATTGCTGGAAGCGCTGCTGCCGCTGGAGCCGTTCGGACGCGGCTTCGCGCCGCCGCGCTGCCGCCTGAACGGGGCGATCGTCGGTCAGGTGATCGGTTTTTCGAGGGGCCGCCACCTGCGCCTGAAGCTGCGCGATTGCCCGCAGGCCGACGTGGTCTGGTTCAGCGGCGGCGTCCACCGATCCGAGGTCGTGCCCGGGTCGATTGTCGACATAATTGGCGAAATCTCACGCCCCCGCCCCGGATATGCTGGGGTTGTGGTCATAGTAGAGGACTTGCGACCGGCATGAGCGCCGAGAGCCACGCGCCGGGCGGCGTCACCGTCGCCCGCGCCGATCCGGACCCCTCCCCGGAGCCGTTGCTCAGCGCCGTTTCCGAATACCTGTCGGAAAACCGGGCCGCCGATCTGGCCAAGATCAGACGCGCCTACGAATTCGCCGCCCAGGCCCACGCCGGGCAGATGCGCCGGTCCGGCGATCCCTACGTGTCGCACCCGCTGGCGGTGTCGATGTTGCTAGCCGAACTGCGCATGGACGTGGACACCGTCGTCGCCGGACTGCTGCACGACGTGCAGGAGGACTGCGGAGTCGAATCGGGCCTGATCCGCAAGAAATTCGGCCGGGAAGTGGCCGAGTTGGTCGACGGCGTTACCAAGTTGACCCGCCTGGACCTTGACCACATCGAGGGCGAGCGGGCGCTGACGATGCGCAAGATGTTCCTGGCCATGGCGCGCGACATAAGAGTGGTGATCGTAAAGCTCGCCGACCGTCTGCACAATATCCGGACCGTCTCGGCGCTGGGCCCGGCCCAAATCCGGCACGTCTGCGAGGAAACGCTCGAGCTATACGCCCCGCTGGCGGGACGGCTGGGGATGTGGACCTGGCGCTGGCAGCTCGAGGACGAGGCCTTCCGGCAGTACGATCCCGCCGAGTACGCCAAGATCGCGGGGATGCTGGAGATGCGCCGCGGGCAGCGCGAGACACTGGTTAACGAGGTCGTCGAGACGCTCGGCAAGCACCTGGGCGACGCGGACCTGAAGGCCCATCTGTCGGGGCGCGCCAAGCACATCTATTCCATATATCGGAAGATGCGGCGCAAAAGCGTCGATTTCGAACAAATCCACGACCTGATCGCGGTCCGCGTCATCGTGCGCACGGTCGAGGAGTGCTACCGCGCGCTGGCGGTGGTCCACTCCAACTGGCGGGCGATCGCGGGGCAGTTCGACGACTACATCTCCTCGCCCAAGTCCAACCGCTACCAGTCCCTGCACACTGCGGTGCTGGGGCCCGGCCGGCAGCGCTTCGAAGTGCAAATCCGGACCGAAAAGATGCACCGCGAAGCCGAATACGGCGTGGCCGCCCACTGGCGGTACAAGGAGGGAAGGGTCAACCCGGAGAGTTTCGACGAAAAACTGGCCTGGATCCGGCAGGTGCTCGAATGGCAGGACGACCTGGAGTCGGCCGAACCGCTCATCGACATGCTCAAGACCGACGTGTTCGCCGACCAGCTCTTCGTGTTCACCCCCAACGGCGACGTGATCGACCTGCCGCGCGGTTCAACTCCGCTCGACTTCGCCTACCGAATCCACACCGAGGTAGGGCACCGTTGCGTCGGCGCCCAGGTAAACGGCCGCCGGGTGCCGCTGCGCTATGAGCTGTCGACCGGGGACACGGTCGAGATCCAGACGAACAAGGCCAGCAAGGGCCCGAGTCGGGACTGGCTCTCGATCGTGGCCACCGGCAGCGCCCGCAACAAGATCCGGCAGTGGTTCAAGCATCAGACGCGGGCCGAAAACGAAGCCCACGGGCGGCGGCTCCTGGAGCGGGAACTGAACCGGATCGGCCACGGACCGCTGGCGGCCATCGCCGAGGAAATCCTGCTCAAAGCCGCCCGGCGACTCTCCTACCCGGACGTGCCGGGCCTATTGATGGGGGTGGGCTACGGCGCGGTCACTGCGACGCAGGTGGTGAACCGGCTCGGTCTGGAGACAGCCGCGCCCACCGTACTGATACCCGAATCGGCGCCCTCGCGCGACGTCGAAGGCGGCGTCGCGGTCGGCGAAATTGACAATGCCCTGACCCGGCTGGGCGCCTGCTGCGGACCGCTGCCGGGCGATGCGATCGTCGGCTACGTCACCCGCGGTCACGGGGTTACCGTGCACCGCGCCGGATGCGTCAACGTGGTCAAGTCGCTTGACCAGGGCCGCCTGGTGGAAGTCCGCTGGAAGCAGGCCGATTCGCGCTCATTCCCGGCGCGCATCCTGGCCGTCGCCGAAGACCGCGAGGGATTGCTGCGCGACATCGCCACGGTCGTTGCCGAGGAGGGCCACAACATCGAATCGGCCGAAGTGCTTACCGACCGGGCGGGCACCGCCCGTGTCCGGATCGTGGTTGCCCTGACCAGCATCGGCGAACTCACCCGGCTTTTGAACCGCCTCCACCTGGTCCGCAACGTAACCGAAGTCCGCCGCGAAATCGGAGAGCAGGTCGCCAATGCGCCCCCGCACGGATGAGTTTGATGCAAAGCTAGGGGCCGTGCGCCAGTTGATGGACGGGCACGGCTGGGACTGGCTGCTGCTGCAGTCGCCGGGGTCGTTCGCGTGGCTCAGCGGCGGCGGACGTTCCTACATCGTCGACGGCGACCCGCGGGGGGTGGGGCTGATGCTAATCTCCCGCCAGAGCGTGCACCTGCTGGCCGCCAACATCGAATTGCCGCGGCTTCCCGAAGAGGAACTGCCGGGACTTGAGATTGCGATCGAGTCCGTCCCGTGGACGGAATTCTTCGCCGATCCGGAGCCGGCGGTGCGCGCCCTCACCGGCGGTTCGCGCCTGGCCAGCGACCTGCCGTTCCCCTGTGCGGTTGACGCCCAGCGGGCGGTTTCCGAGCTGCGCTCCCGGCTGGGGCCGGCCGACATAGCCCGGTACCGGGCCCTGGGCGCCGACACCGCTGCCGCGGTTGAGGCCACGGCCAGGGAGATCAGTCCGGGGCAGAGCGAATTCGAGGCCGCGGCGCTGCTGCAGGAAAAACTCAACCGTACCGGGATCGTGGCCCCGGTGTTGCTGGTGGCCTCCGACGACCGTATCCGCCGCCACCGCCACCCGCTTCCGGTGAACAAGTCAATCGAGCGTTACCTGATGCTCGTCTCCTGCGCGCTGCGCGACGGGCTTTGGTGCTCGATCACCAGGCTGGTCCATTTCGGCCCAATCGACCAGGACCTTAAGGCCCGGGCGCTGGCCTGCGCGAGCGTCGACGCGGCCTTCATCGCCGCCAGCAGGCCCGGCAATCGGGTGTCCGATGCGTTCGCGGCCGGCCGGGCCGAGTACGCCGCCCAGGGTTTCGCCGGCGAATGGCGCGAACACCATCAGGGCGGTCCGGCCGGGTACGGGTCGCGCGAGTTCTTCGCCGGCGCCGGGGTCGACATGGAGATCGGCAGCGGATATTCGTTCGCCTGGAATCCGTCGATCGCCGGGGTCAAAAGCGAGGACACGGTGATTGTCGGCGGCGGACCCGATGAACCCGACTTTGAAGTGATCACCGAGACCGGCGAGTGGCCGGCGATAGAACTGCCCGGCAGACCGGTGAGGCGGCCCGCCATCCTGCAGCGCTAGGCGGCGGATGCGGCCGGCGAAGTCCCCGCGCTGGGGGGATTTAAAGCGGCGCCGGGACGGCTTGGCCATTGTCGAGGCCGGAATAGCAGCGGCGCGCCCGGAGCGGTGCTTGGCCGCCGCGCTGGAACCCGCAACGGTGGCGCCGGGGCGGGTCGCCCGGGAAATAGTGGTCGTGGGCGCGGGCAAGGCCGCGGCGGCGATGGCGGCGCAGGCCGAAGCGCGGCTCGGTTCGCGGATTTCTGCCGGGGTGGTGGCGGTCAAGGACGGGCACGTCCTGCCGCTCGATCGGATCGGACTGCTTGAAGCGGCGCACCCGGTGCCCGACTCGCGCGCCCAGCGCAATGGGCGCCGGATTCGCGAGACGATCTCCGCGGCTCCGCGGGACGCGTTGATCCTGGCCCTTTTTTCCGGCGGCGGATCGGCGCTGATGATCGATCCGATTCCGCCGGCCGGCATCGCCGATCTGGCCTCGACGACCGACATTCTGCTGCGCGCCGGGGCAGACATCGGCCAACTCAACTCGGTCCGCAAGCACCTATCTGCCACCCATGCGGGCCGCCTGGCGCGGGCCGCCGAGGGGCGCGAGGTGCTGGTCGTGGCGATATCGGACGTGCTCGGCGACGATCTCTCGACGATTGCCTCGGGCCCCTTTTGCCCAGATCCGTCGACCTGGCGGGACGCGGCGGCGGTGATCGATCGCTTCGAGTTGTGGGGACGCCTGCCGGCGGCAGTGGCCCGGCTGCTGGCGCGCGGCCGCGATGGCGAGCTGGCCGAAACTCCCAAGCCCGGTGACGCGGCCTTCGCGCGGGTCCGTCATCGCGTGGTGGCCAACCTTCGGACCGCGGCCCGGGCGGCCTCGGCGCATGCCGAATCCCTCGGCGTGCGGGCGCGGATCTGCGATCTGGCGGTGACCGGGCAGGCCGAAGCGGCCGCCGGGCGCCTGGTCCGCGCCGGCCGCGCCGAACTGGAACGGGCCGACCGCCCGTTCTGCCTGGTCTACGGCGGAGAGACCGTCGTTCGGGTTCGCGGCCAGGGTCGCGGCGGGCGTTGCCAGCAACTGGCGCTGCGGGCCGCCGAGGTCCTGGTCGGGGAGCCGCGGTTGACGGTCTTGGCCGCTGGCACCGACGGCACCGACGGCCCGACCGACGCCGCCGGGGCGCTCGTCGACAGCGGAACGATCGCGCGGGGCGCACGGGCCGGACTGGATGCATCGCGGCACCTGATGGACAATGACGCATATTCGTATCTGCGCGCCAGCGGCGATCTCGTGATCACCGGTCCTACGCACACGAACGTGAACGATCTCCTGCTGGTCCTGGGGGCACCTTGAGCGAACAAGACCAAGAGCCGCCCGTCTCCCCGCAAATGGTCGACGGCCGCCTGCGCTGGCGGCCGGTGACCGGCGACGCGATCGTTGCCGCGGGTCGGTTCGACTGGGTAGCCCTGGTGCGGCTGATGATCCTGGCCGCCGCCGCCGCGGTGGCCTTTCTGGCCCTTGAATGGCAGACCGGCGTGTACGAGGACGCGGCCCACAATTCGGAAGCAATCCTGGCCCGCCAGGAACCGGGCCGCTCGGCGCCGGCCCCGGACTTTGGGCCCCTGCCGACGGTCGCGCCGCGGGAGCAGTCGCCACCCGCGCCGTCGCCGGCCGATCCGTTGGCCGTCGAGCCGGACCGGTCGCACTCGGAGTTTGAGCACGTGGTGCAACCGGGGGAGACGCTCGATGAAATCGCCACCCGCTACTCGGTGAACCTGGAGGATCTGCTGCAGGCGAACCCGGGCATCGTGGACCCCGACCTGATCGTTGCCGGCGACACGATAACGATCATCGTCTGACGGGTCGGTTTGGCCAGTCTCGATCCGGTGGTTTACCGGCTTCGGCGGCGGGCCTGGGACCTGCCCGGCACCGGCAGCACTCCGACCGCGAAGCAGGTCCGGTCCGGATCGCCCGACGGCAAACTGGGCCAACGTCCGATAATTGGTTTGTGATTGAGCGTGCCCTGCCTGCGACCGCGCCCCAACCTACGCGCCGGTAGCCGGATCACCCCAAGGGTCATCAAACCTCCTGCGGCGAGCACCGGAATTGCCCATGGCCAGTGAACTAATCACCGTACCCGCCAACACCTGGCAGCGCGTTGGCGGTAAGAGCGGCGGTACCGTATCGGCGATCGTCGCCGCTCCCGGCACCAGCGCCGAACGGATTCTTTACGCCGGCACCATGTCGGGCGTGTACACCTCGACCGACAACGGTCGGACCTGGACGGTTTCCAATGAGGGGCTGCAGAGTCCCTTCATTCAGAACCTGGCGATCGCCCTTGAGCCGGGATCCTCGCCGCGGTTGTTCGCCACCGCCGCCGGAGTCGGCGGGTTCATGTCGTTCGGCGGCGTGAACTGGCGCCGGCTCGGATTCTGGGGAGTAAAGCCCGAGATCGCCGCGTTTGCGGCCTCGCCGGATTTTGCGCGCGACCGCGCCGCCCTGACCGCGACGCTGACCGACGGGGTGTTTCGCACCGACAACGCCGCCAAGACTTGGAATGCCGCCAACGCCGGATTGCCCCAGGACGAGGATGGCGGCGAGGTTCTCGCCATCGCCTACTCGCCCGACTTTGCTTCCGACCAACGCGCCTACTGCGCGGTTGCCGGTCATGGGCCGTTCCGCTCGTCCGACGGCGGTCGCAACTGGATTGCGGCCGGCATCGAAGGTGAGGACGCCCCCTCGAACATCCAGGTGATCGCCTGCGCGCCGGTCGGGCGGACCGGGGCGGCTCTTTTCCTGGGTGACGAGGAAAGAGGGATATGGTACAGCCACGACGGCGGCCGCTCCCTGGCGCGTTCTTCAGGCGTTGAGGACGAATCCATCAACGCACTGGCCGTTTCGCCCCGCTTCGCATCCGATTCGACCGTCTATGCCGGCGCCGGCAACGGCGCGGTTTACCGCTCCGAGGACGCTGGCGAGAGCTTCCAAAAGCTCGCCGATCCGGCGGACTCGGCCCCGGTGCTGGCGCTGCTGGCGCTGGCCGAACCGGGTGGCAAGACCCTGCTGCTGGCCGGGACCTACGGCGCCGGGCTGGCGCGATCCGACGACGAGGGCCAAACCTGGTCGGATTCGGCCGCCGGGATTCCCAGCCAGAACTGGCTGAGCTTTGCCATGGTTCCCGACTTCGGCACCCGCCCAGTGATGTTCGCGGGCGGTTCCCAGGGGGGTCTTTTCCGATCCACCGACGGCGGTCGCGGGTGGTCGGAAGCGGCACCCGGCACCGAGGGCATCCCGGTGTTCCAGATCGCGCCCTCGCCCCTGTTCGCCGCCGACGGCCGCGCGTTCGCGGCGACCGCGGTCGGACTGTATTCGACCGCCGACGGCGGCGAAACCTGGCATCGCTCCGACCAGGTCGAGGAGTGCGAGCTCCGCTGCGTGGCCGTATCCGGCGCCAGCGACGGGAATTTCGCGGTGTTTGCCGGCGGGATCGAGGGCAAGGCCTGGCTGAGCCGCGACAACGGCGCCGAACTGGAGCGCGTGGATCACGATTTCCGCGGCGACACGGTCCTCGACGTGCAGTTTTCGCCGGATTTTGCCGCCGACGAGATCATCGTGGTGGCCTCTTACGGAGTCGGGCGGGTGGTGGTTTCCTTGTCCGAGAACGCCGGCACGAGCTGGCGCCGGGTGGTGCGCCACCGCACCCACGCCGAATGGGCGAGCGTGGCGATTCCCGACGACTTCGACGCGGTCGAGCGGCGGTCCTGGTCGTTCGCGGCCCACAACCAGGTTTTCACGCCCGCGCGGCGCTTCCGCAATGTCTGGTCCGGTTCGCGGCCGGCGCACAAGAACACATCGGTCCTCGACCTGGCGATCGCGCCCGGTTATGCCGACGAACCGTTGCTTTTCGCCGCGACCAGCTCCGGCGTGCGCCGCTCCGGCGACGGCGGCGGGACCTGGCACGCGATCAACGAGGGGCTGGCCAACCGGTCGGTATTGCAAGTGGCGTTGTCGCCCGATTTCAGGAACGACCGAATGGTCTACATACTGGCAATCGGCGGCGAAGTGTGGTCTTATCGCGATGACCCTGCCACGCTCAAGTTCGAAGCCCCCGATCAAACGGAATTGATCTACCGGCCCGATGGGATTGGCTGAGCCGCGCCGACTTATGCCGCGGCGGCGGCTGCTGGGCGCCGCCGGATCCTTCGCCGCCCTGCTGGCGGCCTGCGGAAGCGGCGCGGACGGGTCCCTGCCGCCGCTAAATGACCAGCAACGCGAGATTCTCGATTCGGTGGGAGCGATCTCGTCCGACCAGATCGAATTGGTCGCCGACTACCTGGCCGACCAGACGGTCAAACTCGGCTACGTGCAGTCGCCCTGGGGCGGCCGCAACGAGCACTACCGCAACCTGGCCATCGGCGCCAATTCCTGGCAGGAAATCTACCCCCGGATCAGGGACGACCGGGTCCTTATAAACCAAGCCGAGGGCCTCGGAGTCGCCGAAACGCTGAGCACCCTCTCGAACGAGGCCCGACCCGACCTGCTGCTCTTCCCCGGCCGCGACCTGGCCGAACTAAATCGCGCCGGCCTGCTGATCGAGCTTGACAAAGCCGGCGGCGTCGAATCGCTGCTGCGCCCGGGCGAATACTGGGGCCGGACGCTGGCGGCCGGTTCGGTGCGCGGCCGTCAATTGGCGATTCCGTTGATGCTGGGCCCCTGGATGATGATGTGTCAGCTGGACCTGCTGTCCACGGTCGGGGTCGATCCGCCAATCGACCGCCCATGGGACATTCGCCAGTTCCTGACCAACGTGGCCCGCCTGACCAATCCGTCCAGCAACCCGACCGAGCGGGGCGCTTTCGGCTTCATGCAGCTGGTTTCGACCAACGCCAATTCCGATTCCATGCCACCTTCCTGGATCTGGATGCTGGCAATGGGGGCCGACCTGCCCGGTCTCGATGACGGCGAGGAGCGCCTGCAGTCGGCTGAAGCGCTGGCCGCCTACGAGCTGATTTACGCTCTCGTGCACGATCAACGCAGCGCCATAAAGTTCGACGGCGTCGGCGGGCGCAGCCTACGCAACACGTTGTTCGAAAACGCCAACGCAATGGTCTCCTATCCGTTCAACAGTGGATGGCTTTCGCAGTTCTGGCGAGGCCGCGAGGAACCCGTCAGCCTAGCCCACCTGCCGGCCGGACCTGGGCACTACACGCCGGTGGAAATGCACATGATGCTCGGTGTGCTAACGTCGGCGCGCGACCAGGAAGCCGCGATAGCGAGCATGCAGGCGATAGCCCGAACCGCCGGCGACAGCGTATTTCCCACCGCGCGAAGGTCAGACGTGACCAAGATCACGGCCCTCCAGCCGCGGATTACCCGCGAAGACGTCGATTTCATGGACCAGGCCCTGTCCGAAGCCGAGCCGGTGATGCTGCCCGGCCAGGAACGTTCGATCATGCGCCGCAACATCGATCTGCCGCTGATGGTCGGGCGCGAGAACCCCGAATCGGCCGCCAGCGCCGCATTCGCGGCCCTATCCGAACACCGCTTCAACAGGGGCCAGTAAGGCCGGGCGATGCACCGGCTGGCCGGTGCGGGCAACGCCGGCTAGGTCAAGCCCAGGCTACGTAGCTCCAGCTGCCGAATATCGCCAGCACCACGACCGCCGCCATCACCAGTGAAACGAATCCCCACGGAATCGTCATCCGGGGCCGTTTGATGGGAGGTCTTTTCAGGGGGTCGTACATGTCTTGGTCGGGTTCGTTGAGGGGTTCCTCAAATCTTAAGTACCGGCACGATTCGATTACGCCCCGGACGGCGCTCGAAACTCCCCAAAATGTTAGGATTTACCGGCGCAAGGTCCGGCTCAAAAGGATTGCTGTGCGGCCGTGCGGGTGGTAAAGGTCGCGGCGCTGGCGCTCGAGTTTGGCTTCATAGTCGGAGCATTCCTGATAGCCGGAATTCAAATCGGCGGATGGCTGGATGACCAGTTGTCGAGCCGACCGTTCTTCCTGACCGCGGGCGTCCTGTTGGGCCTGCTGGCCAGTTTCTCCGTTTTCTGGCGAATCTACCGCTGGCAGTCTGACTAACCGAGAGCCGACCGACTTGCTGCCCGAATTCGTTCTCCCTGCCGAACCGATCTGCGAAGAGTGTCACTTTTCGCTTCTGGGAGACTCGGTGGCCCGCCCCTACGGCGAATTCGTCATCACCAACTCGATGGTGATCATGTTCGTGGTCATGGCATTCATGCTCCTCGTCGCGCTGGCGGTGCGCAGCCGAATCGGAATCATCCCTTCCGGACTGCAGTCGATCATCGAAGTAACCTACGACCAGATCGGCGCGGCGACGCGTTCGGCGCTGGGGCGCTTCACCGATCCCCGGCTCCCCTTGCTGATGGGGTTCTTCACCTTCATATTGCTGGCCAACTGGTTCTCGCTGCTGCCCTTCGTGGGCACCATCGGCTATTTCCACGAGCACCACGGTCACGAGGTGCTGGTGCCGTTCCTGCGGCCGGCCACGGCCGACATCAACATGACGCTGGCCCTGGCCCTGGTCGCGTTCATCCTCATCCACTCGACCGGGATCGCCGCGCACGGCCTGACCGGCCATCTCAAGGAAGTGGCCCAGAATTCCTGGCTGCTGGCGCCGATCTTCGTGCTGATCGAACTGTTCGTGATCGTTTCGCTCTCATTCCGGCTTTTCGGCAATCTCTTCGCCGGTGAAGTGCTGCTGGGACTCTCTGCCACCTACATGCCGGTAATCGGCGTTATCTTCCTGCTGCTCGAATTGCTCTTCGGCCTGATCCAGGCGCTGGTGTTTGCGATATTGACTTTGAGCTTCACCGGCGTGGCGATCGGAACCGATCCCGAGGCGGAGCACCATTGAGCCGCAACCTCAACCTGTTTGCGCGTAAGCGTTCAGCCACCTTAACTGCTTAAGGAAAGGTACCGCACATGGAATATGGACCCATCGGAGCCGGTCTGGCGATCGGTTTGGCCGGGATCGGCTCGGGCATCGGCCTCGGATTAGGCACCGCGGCCGCAATGTCGGCCCTGGGCCGCAACCCCGAGGCGGAAAACACGGTCCGTCCGAACATGATCGTGGCCCTCGGCCTCACCGAAGCGATCGGGATCTACGGGTTCCTGATCGGACTATTCCTCGCCCTCGGACTCGGTGCTTAGTCACGCACCGAGGCGACGCCAACATCAATTCAGCTGCCGAATGCGTGCAGGGGAGGCCGTTGAAATCAAGTGATTGAGCTATTTGAGGGTGTGGGGATCCTATTCCCCAACCTGCTGTTCCAGCTCGTCACCTTCCTGCTGTTTGTTTGGGTAATCAATCGGCTGTTGTTCAAGCCGATCGCCCGGGCGCTGAGCGAGCGACGCGAGCGCATTGCCGGCGACCTGGACAAGGCCGCCGAACTCCGCGAGCAGGCCCGGGCCGAACAGGACCGCTTTCAGGCCGAACTGCGTGAGCAGCAGGCCGAAGCCCAGCGAATGCGCCAGGAAATGGCGGCCCGCTTGGCCGAACTTGAAGAGCAGCAGATGCAGTCCGCCCGCGACGCCGCCGCCCGGATTCGCGCCGAAGCCCAGCAGGAATCCGAGCGATTGCGGGAGCAGGCTTTGGCTTCCGCCCGCGGTGAACTGGCCGAGTTGGTGGCGGAGGCGACCACCAAGGTGCTCGGGCGGGCGATTGACGACGAGGAACAAGCGCGGCTGGTCGACGAAGCGATCGCCGAGATCGGCGGCCGGTCGAGTTGATTCGGGACCGTCATTCGGCGCGCCGGCTGGTGCGATCTTACGTCGATGCGGTGATCGCCGACGCGCGCGCCAACGCGAGTTGGCTCGCCTGGGACGAGGATCTGGCGGTGCTGGGCCGGATCGGCGCCGATCGCGATTTTTCCGCTGCGCTCGCCGAACGCGCCGGCCGACCCGGCCAGGTCGAGGACCTGTTGGCGGGAATCTGCGGCGAACGCGGGGTCGCGTTGGCCCAGGTGCTATCCGGAGCCGGCCACCTCGAGTTGCTGGAAGCCATTCGGGACCGGTTTCAGCGCCGGTCCAGCACCGACGGTCCCCTGGACCGGGTGCAGATTACCTCGGCCCAGCCGCTGCCGTCGGCGCAGGTGGACGAGCTGACTTCGCAGCTTGCCCGCGAGGGTCGCGAAGTGGTCCTGCAGACGCGCGTGGACCCCGGTCTGATCGGCGGCGTCGTGGTGCGACTGGGCGACTGGCGCTACGACTTTTCAATTCGCTCACGCTTACAAGCCCTTCGGCGATCCATCAACTGACACGGAATCGGTAAAGCAATATGGCCCAATCTCCGCAAGATATCGCCGCGCTGCTGCGGCAGCGCATCCAGGATCTGGACCCCTCAACCGACGCGGCGAACGTCGGGACGGTCGTGGAAGCCGGCGACGGTATCGCCCGCATTCACGGCCTATCGCAGGCTTTGGCCGGCGAGCTGGTCGAATTCCCCGGCAACGTGCTCGGAATGGCCCTCAATCTGGAAGAAGACTCGGTCGGGGCGGTCTTGCTGGGCGAATTCGGCCACATCCGCGAAGGCGACGAAGTCCGGGCGACCGGGCGGGTGGCCCAAGTGCCGGTCGGCGAGGCGCTGCTGGGACGGGTGGTCAACGCGGTCGGCGAGCCGATCGACGACCGGGGTCCGATCGCCACCGAGGATTCCGACGTTATCGAGAAGGTTGCCCCCGGGGTAACCGCCCGCGCCAACGTTGACACCCCGCTGCAGACCGGGATCCGGGCGATCGACTCGATGATCCCGATCGGGCGCGGACAGCGCGAACTCATCATCGGCGACCGCCAGATCGGCAAGACCGCGGTCGCGATCGATACGATCATCAATCAGCGCGACACCGGCGTCAAGTGCATTTACGTTGCGGTCGGCCAGAAAGCCGGTCAGGTCGCCCAGGTCCGCGCGGTGCTGGAGCAGCACAACTCGATGGACCACAGCGTGATCGTTGCCGCGACCGCCTCGGACCCGGCCGGGATGCAATACATTGCTCCGTTCGTGGGCTGCACCATCGGCGAGTACTTCCGCGACCGCGGGCAGGATGCGCTGGTCATCTACGACGACTTGACCAAGCACGCCTGGGCCTACCGGCAGATTTCGTTGCTGCTGCGGCGTCCGCCCGGCCGCGAAGCCTATCCGGGGGATATCTTCTACCTTCACTCCCGGCTGCTGGAGCGCGCGGCCCGGATGAGCGAAGCCGAGGGAGGCGGTTCGCTGACCTCCTTGCCGATCATCGAGACCCAGGAAGGGGACCTGACGACCTACGTCCCCACCAACGTGATCTCGATCACCGACGGTCAGATTTACCTGGAACCGAGTCTGTTCAATGCCGGCAACCGGCCCGCAATCAACGCCGGGCTTTCGGTCTCGCGGGTCGGCGGCGACGCCCAGCTGCGCAGCATGCGTTCGGTGGCCGGCGGGCTGCGGCTGGCCCTGGCCCAGTACCGGGAAGTGGCCGCGTTCGCCCAGTTCGGTTCCGACCTGGACCCGGCCACCCAGCAGCAACTAACGCGCGGCCAGCGGCTTCTTGAGATCCTCAAGCAAGACCAGTACCAGCCCCAGTCGGTCGTAGATCAGGTCATCTCGCTGCGGGCCGGAACCTCCGGCCAGGCCGACGCGGTCGAGGTCGAGGACGTTCGCCGATTCATCGCCGAACTTATCGAGCACGTGCACGCGAGCAAGGCCGAACTGGTGGCTGCGGTTGCCGCGAGCGGACGCGTCGAGGATGACCAGATGACCGAACTTGACGAGACCATTTCGGCGTTTGTCGCGACCGGGTTCATACCCGGGACGGACGGCTAGGGAACGGCCCCATGGCCAGCCTGCGCGACATCCGCACCCGGATCAACGGGGTCGACGCCACGCGTCAGATCACGCGGGCCATGCAGCTGGTCGCAACTTCGAAGATGTTCAAAGCCCAGGAGGCGGTGCGGCGCAGCCAGGCGTACGCCGACACGATCCGCCGGATGGTGGCCGGGCTTTCGGCGGCCGATCCCGATCTGGTCGGCTCCCACCCCTTGATGCGGCCGGCCGACCCGTCCGGCCGGACCGCGCTGGTGGCGTTCACCACCAACCGCGGGCTGGTGGGAGCGCTGAACACCAACGTCGCCCGGGTGACGCTCGAGCGCGCCCGCGACCTTTCCTCGGAACACCCCGGCTCGGATCGCGCCCTGATCGCCATCGGTCGCGTCGGGGTGCGCATGCTCGGCAGCTCGTTGCCGACCCACGCCCAGTTCACCGATTTCCCCGATCAACCCGGCGCCAACGACGTCCGCGCGCTGGCCACGATGCTGGTCGAGGGTTACGCCAACGCCGATTTCGACGCGGTTGAGATCGTCTATCCGACATTCGTAAACACGGTCTCGCAGACGCCGGTGGCCGAGCGCCTCTTCCCGCTGCGTGAACTGCAGGAGGGCGCCGCCGCCCACAACCTCCAGTACATCTACGAACCGTCGCGGTCGGCTACGCTGGACGCCCTTTTGCCGCGGTTCGTCGAGTCGCGGCTGTTGCAGATCGCCCTAAACGCGGCCGCCAGCGAACACTCGGCGCGAATGGTGGCGATGCGCAACGCCACCGAAAACGCCAATGAGCTGATCGATTCGCTGACGCTGACCTACAACCGCCAGCGCCAGGGTGCGATCACCAGCGAGATGATCGATATCGCTTCGGGCGCCAACGCCCAGGCCAGCTGACCCTAACCCATACCGCTATCCGCAACTCCCAAAAAAGAGGAACAACATGGCAACCGGCACAATCGCCCAAATAATCGGTGCGGTCGTTGACGTCGAATTCGATTCCCAGTCGATGCCCGGCATCTACAACGCGCTGACTGTCGAATCGGGCGATGGCGAACAGGTGGTCATGGAAGTCCAACAGCACGTTGGCAACAACTGGGTCCGCTGCATCTCCATGCGCCCCACCGAGGGATTGCGGCGCGGCCTGCCGGTCGAGGACACCGGCGGCCCAATCTCGGTCCCGGTCGGACCCGATACCCTGGGGCGGGTGTTCGACGTCGTGGGCGAGCCGATTGACGAGCAGGGGCCCTGCAACGCCGAGAACCACTACCCGATCCACCGGCCGGCGCCCAAGGTCGCCGACCAGGCCACTTCGACTGAGATGTTCGCCACCGGCCTCAAGGTGATCGACCTGATTGCGCCGTTCACGCGCGGCGGCAAGACCGGGATCTTCGGCGGCGCCGGCGTCGGCAAGACGGTCACGATCATGGAGCTGATCAACAACGTCGCCAAGGAATACGGCGGATACTCGGTCTTCTGTGGCGTCGGCGAACGCACCCGCGAGGGAACCCAGCTGATCGGCGAGATGCAGGAATCGGGCGTCATGGGCAACACCGTCATGGTGTTCGGCCAGATGAACGAATCGCCCGGAGCCCGCCTGCGCGTGGCCCTCGCCGGCCTGTCGATGGCTGAGTACTTCCGCGACGAGGAAAACCAGGACCTGCTGCTGTTCATCGACAACATTTTCCGGTTCTCGATGGCCGGCTCGGAGGTCTCGGCGCTACTGGGCCGGATGCCCTCGGCGGTCGGCTACCAGCCGACGCTGGGATCGGAAATGGGCCAGCTGCAGGAACGAATCACCTCGACGACGAAGGGCTCGATCACCTCGCTGCAGGCGATCTACGTGCCGGCCGACGACTACACCGACCCCGCGCCGGTGACCACGTTCTCGCACCTCGACGCCACCATCCGCCTGGAGCGTTCGATCGTGGACCGCGGCATATACCCGGCCGTCGACCCGCTCACCTCGACATCTCGGATCCTGGACCCGAACATCGTCGGCGACGACCACTACCGGGTCGCCCGCTCGGTCCAGCAGGTTCTGCAGCGCTACAAGGACCTGCAGGACATCATCGCGATCCTGGGGATCGAGGAACTCTCCGAAGAGGACCGCCTGGTGGTCGCCCGCGCCCGCCGGATCGAGCGCTTCCTCTCGCAGCCGATGAACGTCGCCGAGGTGTTCACCGGGCTCGAGGGCCGCACCATCGCCATCGAGGACACCGTGCGCGGATTCGACGAAATCCTCTCCGGCGCCCACGACAACCTGCCCGAGCAGGCCTTCTACATGGTCGGAACCATCGACGAAGCGGTGGCCAAGGCCGAGCAGATGGCGGCCAGCGCCTAGGCCTTCAAGAACTCGCACCAGAACACGGAGGTTGCGGCATTGGATCAGCACAAGCTGACCGTCGAGTTGATCACCCCGGAGCGGTCCCTGATTACCGAAACGGGCGTTGAGCAACTGGTGGCGCCGAGCGTCGACGGCCAGGTGACCATCCTGCCGCGCCACGCGCCGTTGCTGACGATCCTGGACCCGGGTGTCGTACTGGTGCGACGCGACGGTTCCGACGAGGTCCTGGCGGTCAGCGGCGGATTTTTGCAGGTGCAGGAAAATCGGGTGACGATATTGGCTGACGCGTCGGAACGTTCCGGCGAGGTCGACCGCGAGCGGGCCGAGCGCGCTCGCGCCGAGGCCGAGCGACAGATTTCGGAAGCCCAAGACTTCGATTCGATGCTCGAGGCTCGGATCCGACTGATGCGAGCGCTCTCGCGGCTGCGGGCTGCCGAACGGGGTTCGCGTTAAGCCGGACATAGGGAGCAATTCCCGGAAAGCAAGGCGGGCGGTAGTGGCGACGCGGTTGCAGGGGCTGCAGCGGCCGGTGGCGAGCCATTACAGGATCGGCGGCGGCGACAACCGCCTTCAGGGCGTCTATCGGGTTCCGGGCGCCAAGAACGCCATTCTGCCGATGATGGCGGCCACGCTGCTCACCGAGGAAACCTGCCACCTGACCAACGTCCCCGCGATCGGGGATGTCGAAGCGATGATGGAACTGCTCGGCATGCTGGGCGCGGATGTCGAGCGCGACCGGACCGGGCGCCGCCTGACGATCACCGCCGCAAATATCGATTCCTTCGAGCCCGATCCCGGCCTGGTGGCCGGGATGCGAGCCTCGTTCCTGGTGACCGGACCGCTCCTGGCCCGCTTTGGACGGGTCGTAGTGGCGCCCCCCGGCGGATGCGAAATCGGAGTCCGCCCGGTCAACGTCGACATCGACGGGTTCGTGCGCATGGGGGCCCGGGTCGACCGGTTCGAAGGTGGCTACGATGTCACTGCCGGGACCTTGCGCGGGGACCGGATCTATCTCGACTATCCGTCCCACACCGGCACCGAAAACCTGATCATGGGGGCAACCCTGGCCGACGGCGTGACGGTGATCGTAAACGCCTCACGCGAACCCGAAGTCCTGCACCTGTGCGGTTTCCTGCGCGCAATGGGGGCCGACATTCGTGGCGCCGGCACCAGCGTGATCTCGGTGCACGGGCGTCGAAGGCTGTTCGGCGCCGGCTATCGGACCATGCCGGACCGCATGGTGGCCGGGACGATCGCCATCGCCACCGCCGCGTGCGGCGGCGAGGTCCTGCTCGACGACGTCGTCCGCGACGACCTGGAGCCGGTCCTGCTCAAACTCGAAGAAATCGGGGTGGACGTCTTCTACGAGGGCGATTCGGTCGTAATCGCCTCCGACCGGCAGCTGCGCGCGGTCGAGGTCCAGAGCATGCCGCATCCCGGCTTTCCCACCGACAAGCAGGCCGAAATGGGGGCCCTGCTCACCCAGGCCAGCGGACGCAGCACCATCTCCGACCGGGTCTTTGAGAACCGGTTCGGATACCTGGACGGCCTGCAGCGTCTGGGAGCCAAGATCGACCGGCGCGAATCGCACGCCCTGATCGCGGGCCCGCAGCAGCTGCGCGGGGCGCAGGTAGAGCTCGAGCGCGACCTCAGGGCCGGAGCCGCCCTTACCATCGCCGCCTTGGTGGCCGAGGGACAGTCGGTGCTGTCCGGCGTCTCATTCATCGACCGCGGTTACGAGGACCTGGCAGGGGACCTGGCCGCGCTGGGGGCCGACATACGGGTGGCCCGCCAATGAATTACCGATCCCGGCCGGCGGGGCGATGATCGGTACCCGCAAACTCGGGATCGACCTAGGCACGGTCAACGTCGTCGTTTACGCGCAGGGGCGAGGCATCGTGCTGCGGGAGCCGTCGGTCGCGGCCGTGAGCAAACCGGGCCGCCAGATAGTGGCGGTCGGATCCAGCGCCTACGACATGGTCGGACGCACTCCGGATCGAATCGAGATTTCCAATCCGCTGCGCGACGGCGTGATCGCCGACTACCTCGTCACCGAGGCGCTGCTTTCGTACTTCGTGCGGCGGGCGTGCGGCCGGCTTCGGGTACTGCAGCCCGATGTGGTGATATCGGTGCCGGCCGAAGCTACAGGCGTGGAGCGGCGCGCGGCGCGCGAGGCCGCCCTGGCAGCCGGTTGCCGCTCCAGCGTCCTCATTCCCGAATCGCTGGCGGCGGCGCTAGGGGCGCGACTACCAGTCCAGGAACCGTTCGGCAGCATGATCGTCAACGTCGGTGGCGGGACCGCTGAAATAGCCATCCTTTCGCTCTCCGGCATCGTCGCATCGCGATCGCTGCGGGTCGCCAGCATCGCCTTCGACGAGGCGATCATCACCTATCTGCGCCGCCAGTTCAATTTCCTGATCGGCAATCGGACCGCCGAACACCTGAAGATGTCGATCGGATCGGCCACCGCCCCGGCTGGTGGCGAGGTGGTCGACATAAAGGGTCTGGATATGGAGACCGGTCTGCCCAGCAGCATGCAGATCCAATCGTTCCAGGTCCACGAAGCGCTGAGCGATCCGCTGGCCGAACTTGTCCGCGGCGTCAAGTCGGTGCTGGAGCAAGCGCCCCCCGAAATCGCTGCCGACATCGTTGACAACGGGATAGTGCTCTCCGGCGGCGGTTGCCTGTTAAGCGAACTTGATACCCTGATTTCGGTCGAAACCGGCATTCCCTGTTTCCGGGCCGAGCACCCGCTGCTGTGCGTCGCACTTGGCACTGGGATCGCATTGGAGCGATTCGAATTGATTCGTCGCATTTCCGAATTCGATTGACGGGGCAGGCCATGGACTTGAAGATCCTTCAGACGTACCCGATGCCGGAGGCCGATCTTGCCGTTCTGCGCGAGTTGGGCCAGATCAAGCTCGTACACAGCGACGACGTCGAGGTCCTCAAGCGCGAGGCCCGCGACGCCCATGTAATCGTCTGCGGGACCGAACCGATAACCGCCGAGGTGATTTCAGCCGCCAAGGACTTGCGGGCCATCGACCGCTTCGGGGCCGGCTATGACAACATCGACGTGGCTGCGGCGACGGCTCGGAATATTCCGATATTCTTTTCGCCCAAGGTGAACGCGCAGACGGTGGCCGAACACACCGTCGCCCTCATGCTGGCCACCAGCTGCAACGTCGCCCGCGGCGACCGCTCGGTGCGGGTCGAGGGATTTGCGATGCGACCACGCGTACTCGGCCGCGAGATCGGTTCGAAAACCCTGGGCGTGGTCGGCTTTGGCGAAATCGGCGCCCGCGTGGCGCGGATTTGCCAGCACGGCCTGGGCATGAAACTGCTGGTCAATACCGCCCACCCGGACCCGCAGCGCCTGGTCGACGCCGGCGTGGAGGGGCGATTCGTGGAGCTCGAGGAGTTGATGTCCGCCTCCGACGTGGTCACCGTGCACGTATTCCTGCAAGCCTCGACCGAGGGACTGATTTCGCGGTCGCTGATCGACCGGATGAAACCCACGGCGTTCCTGGTGAACACCTCCCGCGGGGGGCTGCTCGACGAGCAGGCGTTAATCGACGCCTTGACCGAAGGCCGAATTGCCGGAGCGGGACTCGACGTCTTCACGATCGAACCTCCGGAACCGGACAACCCCCTGTTGAAGATGGAACAGGTAGCCCTCACCCCCCACATCGCCTCCAATTCGCACGAAGCGTTCCACCGCATCGGGGCTCTGTGTCACTCGTCGACGGCCGAATTTCTGCGGGGCGGTAGGCCCGCGGCCGTAGTGAATCCGGAGGTCTACGACCGTCTTTAGGCCGGGGCGGTCGGCCGATCCGGCGCCTCGAGAGGGGAATTGAGGGTGCTTGACCGATTGGCCTCCGAAACGCTGGCGGCGCTCGGCCGACGCGGCGTCGGCGTATCGTTCGCGCTGGCCGGCGGCGGCTCGACCGCGCTATCCGCGCTCGCCGGATGCGAGGGGGCGTCGGCGGTGCTGATTGCCGGTCGGCTTGCCTATTCGAGAAAAGCCGCGGTCGAACTGCGCGGCTTCGACAGCGCCGCCGGCTTCTGCTCGGCGGAGACGGCGTTGGACCTGGCCTTGGCGGCACACGATTCGGCGGTCGCCCTTGACGACCGGCACCGCGAGCGGCGAATCGGGGTGGGGGTTGCCTCGGCCCTGGCGACCTTTCCGGCGCGGGCCGGGCGCGATCGGGCCCACCTGGCGGTGGTTGGCGACGGTTCGGCCCGCGGATGGCGCCTGGAACTGGACGCCTGGCCCGGCGATCGCGGCCGCCAGGAGCTCCTGACCGGTGCGGCCGCATTGCTGGCGGCCTGGCGCGGCGGCGGCTGCGGACCCCATGAGCCAATGGGGCCTGACGGGCTGGCCGAAGCCTTAAGTTGCGAGGAGCAGGACCCCGCCTACTGGATCGAACGGGTGGTTCGCGGCCGGATTGCCTGGGCGCGTCGCAGTCCGGACGGCAACTGGTCGGGCCGGGGCGCTTCGCCGACCGCGGTTTTGGCCGGGTCGTTCGATCCTCTGCACGACGGCCACCTGGGGCTGGCCGCCGCCGCGGGGGTCCATCTCGGGAAGCCGGTCGAACTGGAGCTTTCGCTTCAGAACGTCGACAAGGATCGGCTCGACCTTTCCGAGGCGGGCGACCGTCTTGCCGCCGTAGCCGGACGAGCGCCGCTGGTTATCGATTCGGCCGCCACGTTCGTGGATAAGTCGGCGATTTTTCCGGGGGCCGTGTTCGTTGTGGGGGCCGACACCGCGGTCCGGATCGTCGATCCAAAGTACTACCGCGGCGACGCCGGGGCGATGCAGACCGGTTTGGACCGGATCCGTGCGAACGGATGCAGTTTCCTGGTGTCAGGACGAGAGATCGCCGGTCGCTACGTCGGCTTCGACCAGCTGAACCTGGCGGTCGCCCCCGACCTGTTCGCGGAACTGCCGGAAGGCGCTTTCCGCCTCGACATCTCATCGACCCAGATCCGGGCCCGGCGCTCAGCCCGCCGTGGCGGCGGCGGCGGGGCCTGAGTCAGGCGACGACCAGGCGGACCAATACCACCGCCCCCAGCAGCATCCTGTATACGCAGAACCCGGCGACCCCGGATCGGGCGACCAGGCCCGGAAGGGCGCGCGCGACAAGATAGCCCGAGCCGGCGGCGCTGAGGATGCCGACCGCGTAGAGGGTCAGGTTCTCGCCGCCGAATTCCGGACTGCCGATCAGCCCCGGCAGGCGGTAGGCGGCGGCTCCGATCACCACCGGTGCCATAAGCAGGAAGGCAAAGTCGATCGCGCTGCGGCGGTCCATACCCAGAGAGCGGGCGACCGTAAAGATCGCGCCCGAGCGCGAGACCCCCGGCACCAGCGCCAGCACCTGGGCCGATCCGGCCAGCGCCAGATTGCGGAATCGGGAGCGATCGGGGTTACCGGGCAGGCGGTCGGCCAGATACATCAGCACGCCGCCGACCACCAGCACCGACGCCGCCAGGGCCGGCTCGCGGAACGCCGACTCGGCCAGGTCCTCGACCAGGATGCCGACGATCCCGGTAACCGTGCTGGCCAGCGCGATCGCCGCCAGCATTACCCGGGCGCCGGGGCCTTTGCCGCGATCGTTCGCGGGGCGGGCGGCGGCGCGGAGCAGCCTCCACCAGGCCGGCGCCATCGCCGCGGAGATTGCCAGCGCGGTTCCCAGGTGCAGCGCGACCGAAAAATCAAGCGACCGCAGGACCTTGTTTTCTGCGCCAAGCAGCTCCGGAATCAGCAACAGGTGCGCCGAGCTGGAGACCGGGACGAATTCGGTAATCCCCTGAACGATGCCGAGCCCGATGGCCCACAGCAATTCCGCCGTATCGACTCCCACCAGCTGCTACCCCATTTCGCGGCGCCGCGGCGCCGCGCGCGAGCCTACACGAACAGCGGCGTGAGCACCAGCGTAATTGTGCTCAGGATCTTGATCAGGACGTTCAGCGAAGGTCCCGCGGTGTCCTTGAAGGGGTCGCCCACGGTATCGCCAACGACCGCTGCGGCGTGCTCATCGGAGCCCTTCGGATAGGGGTTGCCGTCAGCGTCCTTGAGGCCGCCCGCCTCGATGAACTTCTTGGCGTTGTCCCAGGCCCCGCCGCCGTTGTTTAGGACCAATCCGAGCACGACGCCGGATATGGCCCCGATCATCAGGAAGCCGGCCGCCGCCTCGGCGCGCAGGATCAGGCCGACCGCCAGTGGCGCGATCACCGGCAACAGTCCGGGCAGGATCATGTTGCGCAGCGCCGACGCCGCCGCGATGTCGACCGCGCGGCCGTACTCGGGGCGTTCTTCGCCGGTCATGATCCCGGGGTGCTCACGGAATTGGCGCCGAACTTCCTCGATGATCGTGCTGGAAGATACGCCGACGGCGCGGATCGCCAGGGCGCAGAACAGGTAGACGACCATCGCGCCCAGGAACGCTCCGATGAACACCCGGACGTCGGCCAGGTTGATGGTGTTGGAAGCAATCTCGGCCTTCTGGATGAATGCCGATAGGAGGACGAACGCGGTCAGGGCCGCCGAACCTACCGCGTAGCCCTTGGTCAGCGCCTTGGTCGTGTTGCCGACCGAGTCCAGGCTGTCGGTGATCTCGCGGGTTTCCTTGCCTGCGTGCGAGAACTCGGCGATACCGCCGGCATTGTCGGAGATGGGCCCGAAGGTGTCCATGGCCAGGATGTAGGCCGCCGACATGAGCATTCCCATCGTCGCCACGGCGGTGCCGTAGACGCCGCTGATGAAGTCGGACTGGACGGTCAGCCCCAGTTCGGCCACCGCCTGGACGCCGAAGAAGTAGGAGCTCCCCAGGGCGCTGACCAGAACCAGCACCGGCAGCGCGGTGTTCTCGAACCCGATCGCGATACCGGCGATGATGATCGTGGCCGGACCGGTGCGGGCGGCGTCGGCGATATGGCGGACCGGGCGCCATTCACCGGCGGTGTAGTACTGGGTTATGTAGTAAAAGAGGATCGTCGTCACGATTCCGGTGACCCCGGCCGCGAACAGCCAGGCGCTGCCGATCATGCCGAAAGTAACCGCGGCCAGGCCGGCGATGGACAGCAGCGCGGTGGTCCAAAACCCGATGTCGAGGTTGCGCTGGGCGCTGGAAACGGTGCCGCCGCGGACGGCCAGCAGGCCGACCAACGAGGCCAGGATCCCGACCGCCCGAACGACCAGCGGAAACAGGATCCAGGTGATCGAGTTGTCGGGGTCGGCCAGGTAGAGCGAAATGCCCAGGATCATCGAGCCGATGTTTTCGGCCGCCGTCGATTCGAAAAGGTCGGCGCCCCTGCCGGCGCAGTCACCGACGTTGTCGCCGACGAGGTCGGCCACGACCGCCGCGTTGCGCGGATCGTCTTCGGGGATGCGGGCTTCGACCTTGCCCACCAGGTCGGCCGCGACGTCAGCGGCCTTGGTGTAGATCCCACCGCCGAGAAGGGCGAAAAGGGCGACGAAACTTGCGCCGAATCCGTAACCGACGATCAGGTACGGGGTCGTCTGGGGATCGTCCAGGCCCCCGTAGACCAGGTAAAGCACGTAGACGCCGAGCAGGCTCAGGCTGGTAACCGTGAACCCGGTTACCGCTCCGCCACGCAGGCCGATCCGCAGCGCCTCGCCGAGCGAACGGGTCGCGGCGGAAGCCGTTCGGACGTTGGACTTGACCGCCGTGATCAACCCGATGATGCCGGCGATTGCTGACATCGCGGCGCCGATCACGAACGCCACCCCGGTCCGCCAAGCGATGTCGAATCCTTCGATCTTGCCGCCGCCGGGAGTGTCCTCGCTGCCGAAGATTCCGACAATTCCGGACACCACTACCGCCACCAGGATTGCCAGCAGGGCGATCGTTCGATACTGGCGCCGGATAAACGCCATCGCGCCTTCGTAGATGTACCCGCCGACTTCGCGCATCCGCTCGTCGCCGGTATCGGACTTGAGGACGTCGATGGCCAGATAGGCGGAGAAAAACAGCGCCAGGACGGCGACGGCGGGTATGAACCAGAGGGCGAAATCTTCCAAGGCGAGTTATCCCTGACGGCGATTAGGGGGCAAAGAAACGCCCGGCCGGGGCCGGGCATGGGAAGAACCTTTTTTGGGGCAGACCCATTATCGGCAACTCGCGGCCGCGCCGGGCCGCGGACTCTGCGTCAGCAGGCGTGACAGATCGCCGAAAGTTCGCCGAGCAACCGTTCGATTTCGGAGACCTTGCCGACGGTAATGCGAAGCGCGTTCTCGGCGCCCCGAACGTGGCCGAGGTGGCGAACCAGGATTTTTCGGGCGGCCAGTTGCTCGAGCAGCCAGGGAGCGCTATGGGGGCCGCAGTCGACGAGCACGAAATTTGCCTGCGACGGGTGCGGTTCAAGCCCCGGTATCAAGGAAAGTCCGGCGATCAAACGGGACCGGCGGGATCGTACCGATTCCCACATCGCTTCGGCCCAGTCACGGTCGCGCAGCGCCGCCTGGGCCGCCGCCTGGGCCGCCGCCGAGATGTTGTAGGCATCTTTTATGGCCAGCAAGGTCTGGCACAGTTCGGCCGGGCCCAGCAGGTAGCCGACCCGCGCACCGGCCAGCCCGTAGGCCTTGGAAAACGTCCGCGCAATCGCCAGATTGGGGAATTCGCCCAAAAGGCCGAGCGCGTTCGATTCCGCGAATTCGGCGTAGGCCTCGTCCACGACAACCAGGTTGTGTCCGCTGGCGCAGATGCGCGCGATCTGCCGGGCCGGATAAGACGTTCCGGCAGGATTGTTGGGGCTGGTGATGAACGTGATCGCCGGGCGCGCGGCGCACATTGATTCAAGGTCCAGGGCGAAGTCGTCGAGGCACGCAATCGCCCGATAGCTGGCGCCCTGGGCGGCGGCCAGCACCGGGTACAGCGAATAGGCAGGATCGGGGGCCAGGACCTCGGCGCCGGGATCGCAAACTGCCCGGAGCAGCAGACTCAGAATCTCGTCGGACCCGTTGCCGACGACGACGCGGTCAGGTGTCAGCCCGTAATGGCTGGCCAAATCGCGGCGCAGGGGCATTGCGGTCGGATCCGGATAGCGGAACAATCCCTCGGGACCAAGCGCGTTCAAGGCCGCCAACGCGCCGGGCGGGCATTCGCTGGCCTCGTTGGTATTTAGCTTGATCCAATTCCCGTCCTCCGGCTGCTTGCCGGGGACGTAGGGGGCGAACGTTGCTAAATCGGTTCGAATCCGAACCATTAAGTGCAATTCCTCGCATCAGCGGCAGATGAATCTGGCCCGCAGATTCTCGTATGCGGAGTCGGCAAACTTGCCGCGGCCAATAACATTGAATGTCGGCATGGGGAGGCGCCGGCAGCCCTGCTATCGGTATTCCACAAGTTCGGTGCGATGTCCTTCCTGACCGCCAACAATCGCCCGCGCGGAGTCGCAAGAGTCCTTTTCTGCGCCGACGTGAGGCTGGGCGACGCACCGCTCTGGCTGCCCTCCAAACAGCGTCAATCCGCGTTGCTCGAGCGCCGTCTTGCGTTCGGGGCGGTAGTCAACGCAGCCACCCAGAGTCCGGCCGACGGCCTGGTGATCTGCGGCGGGTTATTCAGCCGCTACGATCCTCAACCGGCCGAAATCGCGGCCGCCGCGGCCGGCCTGGAGACTTTGCGCAACGCCGGGATTTCCTGCTACGCGATCCACGCTCCGGACGAGATCCCCCCGGAAGATTCGCTTTCGGGACTGGAGCTGCTTTCCCGATTGGGATTGATCGAATGCGTCGAATCCAAAGTGGGGACTCGGGTATTTGACCTGCGGGGCCTGCGCGTGGCAATGACCGCGCTCGTCGCAGATCCCTCCCTGCGCGGGAATCCGCTGCGAAAGCTCAATTTCGCAATGGCCGGCGATGTCCACGTATTGCTCGCGCGCGCCTCGGTCGAGCGGCTGGCTCCGGCGGGGGTGAACGGACCCATCATCGATTCGGATTCGATCAATGCCCTGACCGGGGTGAGCCTGCTGGTGGCCGGCGGAAGTCCGAGGCCGCAGCGCCTGAAGGCCAAGAAAACGACGGTGATCTCGCCCGGGGCCCCCCTGCGTCCGGCTCCGGATGGCGGATTTGCCAACGTCACCTTTGGAAAAAACGGGGTCCTCGAGGTCCAATTCGAATCCGGCGTCGGCTTGCCGGCCGGCGAGGTTCTGGTGCCCGCGAGCCTCCTGGAGACGCAAGACGCCAATACCCAGATCCGGCGCATGCTGGACGAGGCTTCGGTCGGCTCCACCGAAGTGACGATGCGGGTATACGGTCGCACCGCAGCGCCGGTCCTGCGCGAAGCGGGCCTGTCCGAATTGTGCGAATACGGACGCTCGCTTACCGCCCGCTTCAGTCTGGATGTCTCGGGCCTGCTGACGGTGGAGGAACCTGAAGACTGCGGACGCGGGCCGCTGGCGGTCGTCGAACAGATCGAAGAGCTCTTGGAAGCAGATGATTCGACGTGGCGCAGCTCCGAGGAGCGGATTGCCGCACGCAGTGAAGTCGGGGCCTTGTTGCGCACCGCCCGGGGAATCGGCGGCATGGCGTGATCACAATCGCGCGATTGCGGATTCGCAATTTGCGGGCCGTGACCGACTTCGATCTTCGTATTCCGATGCGGGGCCGCTTCCTGGTAGACGCTGCCGCCGGCATGGGCAAGACCAGCATTGTCCTGGGACTGCGACTGGCGCTCACCGGAACGGTACCCGGATTGGCGATCGGCGACATCGTCCGTTCGGGGACCGATTCGGCCCGGGTCGAACTGGAACTTAGCGACGGACGCGACCGCCTGCGGCTGCGACGCACGTTTTCGCGGACCGAGCAGAGCGCGTCCGTCCTTTTCTCACGCGGACTGGGCGAGATTCGGGCCGACGACCCCGACCAGGTCGCGGCGTTGCTCGGCGAGTTCTTCGCGTACCCACCGGACCAAATTGGCGATTTCTTCCTCTGGAGCTGGCCCCACAACATCCAGCAAACGACGCTCGCGGCCGATCGCGGTTATCTCCACCGGGCCGCCGCCAAGCTGACCGGAGACTCCGACCTGGAGCGGGCCATTGCCTCGGCCCGCGGCGCGGTAAAGCGCGGCCACGACTCCAAGCGCCACCGCGAACTAGTGGCCCGCCGACTCAGATTGCTGCGCGATTGGGCCGGCCAGGCGTTGGCGGTCATCGCGCCGGCGCTTGCATCGGCGCGCGAGGAAGCCGGATCGGTACGGGCTGAGCTGGCCCGCCTGCAACGGCAACTGACCGAAGTCGAAACTCTCGGCAAATTGGGGGGACGCTCCGGCCAGATCTACGCCGCCGCCGGTCAGATCATTGAGCAGTCACATACCCTGGACCGCGCCTGCGCCCGCCTGCGATTGCTGCACGACATGGCGACCGAGCCCGACGGCGGCGAATCGGAACTAATCAAATTGCGCGCGCGAGCCAATCGATTGCGCAGCGCCCGCGAGTCGCTGACCGAGGCGATTTCGCTGGAATCCCGGGGCGCCGGTGAGGCAGTCGATCCCGGTTCGACCACCGGTGCGATGCTCTCCAGATTGGTCGATTTGCGCGACGGAAAAGCGGTTTCCGAACCGGCGCGGCGGGCCTATGCCCGCTGGTGCCGGTTGAGCGAGCAAATCAGCATCGCGGCGCCGGCTGGAATCGCGTCGCGGTTTGCGCTGGGCGGCGCCGGCGGCGAGGATCCGGTTCGCCTCAAGGCTGAACTGCGGATTCTCGAGCGCGAGATGGCGCGTCAAGGGATTGACGTCCCGGCCACGCTCGACCAGGCCAGGCAACTGGCCGCCGGCGAGGCTGGGGAGGCGATAGCCGACCTCGAGGAAATGCTGCGCGCGCCAACTGCGGTTGAAGACCCCGGCACCGGCGGCGACCATGACGATTTCGCCGAGCGAGCCGCGGCGCTGCGCGATCGGGCGACCACCATGCTCTTCGGGCTGGACCTGCCGCTGGACCTGCCGCAAATCGAACGCAGCCTGACCGCCGCCGAGACCGAAGTCGCCCGCCTGGAACACATGGCAAATGACCCTCCAGCGCTGATAGCCCACACCCAGGAACTCGAATCCGAGATAGCCCGGATCCGGGCGCTGCTCGAAAAAGGGCGCGAACAGCTGTTGCAGCTTGCGCCGGAAGAAGGGTTCGAGGACTTTGAGCTGGACTTGGACCGAGTGGCGGCGCTACGCAAATCAGTCCTGGAAGACAGCGGCGGCCGCGACGCGGTCGAGGTCCCCTCCAACCCGGCGCTGGAGCGGCGTCTCTCGCACGCTCGGCAGCGGGCCGCCCGCCTTGACGAGAAGGTGATCGCGTTGGAGACCGACGCCAAGGAGGCCGCCGGCGTCCTGGACTTGGAACTGGAACCGGCGCTGATCGAGGCACGGGACCGCAAGGCGGATGAATCTCGCAAGCGCCAGTTGGAAGCCGAGTTGGAAGGTGTGGAAGGCGAACTGGAGCGGCTCGACGATTCGTTGCAGATCATCACCGACGGCGACACCGGACCGCTGGTTGAGGCAGACATCGGACAAGCCGAACTAAATCTGACCCGGCTTCAACAGCGACAGCGGATTCGGGCCAAGCTGGCCGCGACTCTGCGCGGAATGGATTCGACGCTGGCCAATCGTGCTGCCAATCGGACCCTGCAGAACGCGCGCAACCTGCTGCCGGAACTGAGCGGCGGCCAGTTCTTTGACCTCCGCGTCGCCGCCGACGGCTCAATCGAACTTTGGGAAGAATCGACCCGCAGCTGGATCGGCGCGGCCCAATGCGGCAGCGCGGTTTACGAGCAGACGTCGCTGCTCCTATGGTTGGCGCGCGCATTGACCCACGGAGCGCCGGGGATGGTCGGCATACCCGGATTCTGCGTGTTGGATGACCCCGGCGCCCTCACAACCGAACGACTGCGACAGCTCCTGGCGGACTCGTTGGTGCGCAATCCGATGCTGGATTCGATCCCGCAGATCTTGGTTCTCAGTGAGCGGTCCGCCTTCGCCGAGGCCGGATTCAGCCGGCTGCATTCGCTTGGTCCGAATTAACCCGGCAACGCCCCGTCACCTGCGGGGAGCCGTCGTCCGCGTTCGGAGTTGAACAGTGCAGGCGACTGAACTGCAGGCGCTGGCGCGTCAACCGCGGCGGTTTGCCGGAACGCGACTGCCAGGGCCGCCGATCCGCCGGTTCGCGCGGGCGATTCCCTGTGCGGTCGCAATCGGTGCGGCTGCATTCGTCGCGGTCGCAATCGTTCTGCTCCTGATCGCCGATCCCGAGCTGCCGGTGACCCAGCTCGCGTTTTACGCGGCATCTTTGGTCGCCGGATTTTTGGCGGGACTCGCCGCCGCCTGCCGATGGGCAAATCGACGCGGCGCAGTTGGCCCTCCCTGGCGAGAAGGGATATTTGCCGGAATGGCCGTGGCCGGGGCGACCGGGCTGGCGTTCGCCGGGCTGCGATTGGGCCTGGGCGTCTTTTGGCCGCTGCCGCCGTCCCTGTTGCTGGCGGGACTGGCGGTTGCCGGTTGGCGCAATCGACGCACCTAAATCGGCACGGCCGAGCGGCCGCGTTTGCGAACATCAATAAGCTTTATTCGCACTGTTAAAAGCATGCCCATGCAGAACGCGCAATTGATCAACGGACATCGCCTTGCCACCGCCATGGGCAGGCTGGGAACCGAGTCCGCATTCGAGGTGCTCGCGCGGGCCAAGGCCTTGGAAGCCACCGGCCGGGAAGTAATCCACCTGCAGATCGGCGAGCCCGATTTCGATACCCCCGACAACATCGTTGAGGCCGGGATCAAGGCGCTGCGTGACGGGTACACCCATTACGGACCGGCGCACGGATTGCCGGAGCTGCGCGAGGCCATCGCCGCCAATTCGCTGGAACGTCGCGGAATCGAGCATGCCCCCGATCAAGTTCTGGTCACCCCCGGGGCCAAACCGGTGATGTTCTACGTGATCCTGGCTCTTTGCCAGCCGGGCGACGAGGTCATTTACCCGAACCCCGGATTTCCGATATACGAATCGATGATCAAGTTCGTGGGCGCGCGCCCGGTTCCCATGCCGCTGCTGGCCAAGAACAACTTCCGGGTCGACGTAGATCGATTCACGGCCGACCTTACGGATCGAACCCGGCTGGTGATCCTGAATTCGCCCGGCAACCCGACCGGGGGCGCTTTCACCGGTGAGGACATGGCCGCGATGGCCGATCTGCTGGCCGACCGCGACGTGATCATCCTGGCAGATGAGATCTACAAGGACATCATCTACGACCAGCGATTCCATTCGATAACCCAATTCGGCGACCTGGCCCGCAAGACCGTCATATTGGATGGTTTTTCAAAGTCCTACGCCATGACCGGTTGGCGATTGGGGTACGCGCTCGGTCCCCGGGACCTGATTGATGCGATGGCCCAGTTGCAGGTGAACGCGGTGAGCTGCACCGCCGGGTTCGTCCAGATGGCCGGCGTCGAAGCGCTCAACGGGCCGCAGGACTCGGTGCATGCGATGGTTGAAGAATTCCGCGCTCGGCGCGACATCGTGGTAGAGCTGCTCAACGGAATCGAAGGGGTTCACTGCCCACGTCCGGAGGGCGCTTTCTACGCTTTTCCGGAATTCGGTCCGGATGCCGGCGAACTGGCGGACCGGCTGCTCAACGAGGCCGGCGTGGCGGTTCTGGGCGGGTCGGCATTCGGCGAATTCGGCTCCACCGGAATGCGCGTCTCCTTTGCAAATTCCCGCGAAAACCTGCGCGCCGCCCTGGCGAAAGTCAAAGAATTGGTCGAATCCGGCTGAAATGAATCCCGGCGTGTTCGGAAGGAATTCGAACCGCCGGTCGAGCGGCGGGAACGCTGACCAGACGGCTTGCCTCCCGAACGCAATGATCAAGCCGCGCGGGTAGTCCCCTCTCCAACTAAAATCCCGCTGGCCGGGGCCACTAGCTCAGTCGGTTAGAGCGCGCCTCTGATAAGGGCGAGGTCATTGGTTCGATTCCAATGTGGCCCACCAACGCGTACGGCAGACAGCAACGTCTTCGAACTGTGGCTGGGCGGCAAGTGTGCCGCGGACATAGTCCACCGCGAGAACCCACACGCATTCCCTGGGGACCCCATCTCAACGGGCTGCCGCGACCCTGCGGTTGCCTGCAATCTGGAGTCACCGGGTAACGCCCGCCGACCAGCCTGGCCCGATCAAATCCAGTCAAGGCAGCGCCGGATTCAAATCGAATGCTGGAATGCCGATGGCGCCGGCAGCGTCGAGCAATCGCAGATCGTAGCTTGCCAGCGAAATCCGCTGGCCGCGCCCAGAGAGGTAATCGCACGTCGCAAGGTGAAATGCGTCCACCGTCCTCACTGCCGTTGCCCCGGGGTATGGCTCCAGCGCGCGGGCCAGTACCCGGTCGTTCAGGCTGACGAACGCGATTCTCTCGATCAGAGCCGCGCCGATTCCCCGCAACGCTCGACAAATCCGCGCCGGTTCAGCGTGATCCAGACCTCGTGCTCCAACAGCCGGCTGGAGAACAGACGATTGCGCCAGAGAGAGAGTCGCTGGGGCGCAGATCTTCAGCGAGGAGGTAGGCCAGTGCGACGGACGAATCCAAATAGATCAACGGTTGCCGCGCGTCTCATCCAATTCGGCCATGACCTCGTCAAATTTCATAACAGCCGCAGGCCTTGGCGGTGCCGTAGTTGCGGGCAGCAGCGGAGGAGTGATATCGCCGGCCCGCACAGCTTCGGCCAGGAGCGCGTCCGCCAGCATTGGGCTGCGCGTTTTCAGCGGCGGACCAAGTTCGGCAACTATGCGATCCCGGTCAGTGACCAGCACCGTTTCGCCGCTGGCGGCGAGCCGAACATATTCGCTTAGGCGACTGTTGAGTGTTTTTATCCCTACCGACCTCATGTCCGCATGGTAGCGACCGGTAGCTAATTGCGCCTTTTTCGATCCAGATTGTTGAACGCGGCGGGCTTTTCGAATCGCTCGCCGGGCATTTGCGAAACTGCGAGCTTCCGGCCGATCGATAACCAAAAAGCCCGGCAAAGCGAAGCCGATGAACTGATTGCCGCGAACGGCCGTTCCGGGCTATTGGGCCCAGGCAGATCACCTGACTTGGCGTTATCCGAGAGCACACAAAACGGGCCCAGGGTAATTGAATGGAGCGCGAACTCGACAGATCGCACTCGAGGAACGGGTTCCAATATTCCCGTTCCCCTTCACGAGAACAGTTTTTTGATGCGCCCGCTGGAACCGGTGAAGGGGAACGGTTTAGGGGCGGTTGGCCGAAGCAAGCAGTACGCTGCCCGACGAGTCAGGCCCCCATTTCTTCAGAGCGAGCAACCCCACACGGCATGGACCCGCCTCTCAGCAGCTGGAATCTTCATCTTCCGTTGTTCGAACTCAGGGCAGCTGCTAGGCCTTAGCCAACGCTCATTGCCACAGGTCGGGATCGGGTCGGTTCATCAGTCCGATGCCCAAATAGCCGAACCAGATTACCAACAGCACGTAGCAGCCCCGGGCCATGGTGATGAAGGTGTCGCGGCTGTCGTTGTCGAGGATTGCCAGCGCGTAGAAAACCAAGATTGCCAGGCTGACCAGGGCGGCCAGAAGGGCGACGATCCGGTTGAAGTCGTCGCGCGTGGAAAGACCCAGCGCAAACAAAATTCCGCCGAATCCGAGCGTGATCCCTCCGGCATAGATGAGGCCGACGCCGGCGTTGTAGACGGGAACGCTTGCCGTGACCTGTTCACTGGTTTGAGCATCGGCCAAGACGAAGTCCATGCCGCCGGAAAACATCCAGCCTATGAGCCCGGCAAACATCATGAAGAAACCCATCTGGACCAGCGCTTTGCCGTTTCCCTGCAGGGTTACGTTTCGCATCAGCGCATAAAGGCCCGAGATGATCAATGCCAGCCCGAGAAGGATCGCGATGTTGGTCACATTGGTCAGTTCGGGATTGTCACCCTTCGCGGTTATCGAGCCGATCGCGTCCGTAACCTTGGCGTTGTCGATGAATAGCCCGCCCGGCTCAATGAGAAAGAAGATGAATGCGACGACCGGGCCGAATATGAGGGAAAGACCGGCTAGCCGGTTGACGGAAATTGTGCCCACGTTTGCACCTCCTTCATGCAATGCCGCCAGGAGGGCCTGTTGGGCCGCACCCTCCTTGCTACATCCTGACGACAGACATGGAGTATTGCAATAGGTAGGTGACCAGCCCCGCTAGTTGCGGGGCCTTCGGCGTACACGATCTCGTCCGGTTCCACCTTCGAAGATTTGCCGCCGCCGCCGCGGCGATCGCCCGGGCGCGACTCCGGCGTCCAACGCAGGCCGCTTCGTTCAACTTTTGCGGGCGCCTGCCGCTCCGGCCGGTTAGCTTAAGGCGAGTCCATTCGCCCGTCAATTGCTTCTCCTCGCCCATGCCCGATCGCGTTTCTGAGCCCCTCGCGCCCGCACGCAGGGGCGGAATCTTCTGGGGCTGGTGGATTGTGATCGGGGCGATCGTGGGCCAGTTTGCGGCCATGGGTAGCGGCGGGGCAATCGCCGGAGTCTTCCTGCGCCCGATGACCTCCGACCTTGGCTGGGCCGCGGCCGAATACACGCTGGGCGGTTCGACCGCATTCCTGGTTGGCGGAATTGCCGGTTTCATTGTCGGTCCCCTAGTCGACCGCTTCGGCGCCCGCCCGCTCATGCTCATCGGCGCCTGCATCTACGCGATGTCGTTCTTTCTCATGTCCCAGATAAGCGCGCTCTGGCAATTCGTGGCCCTGTCGATGCTGGCCGGTGGAGCCGGATTCGCGATGATCGGGACCCTGGTCGTCAATTCGACGCTCGCCAAGTGGTTCGTGGTGCGGCGCGGCTGGGCGATCGCGCTGGGCTCGTCGGGAATTTCGCTCGCCGGGCTGATCATGCCCGTTTCGATGACCGGCATCGTCGACTGGGTCGGCTGGCGCGACGCCTACGTGGTACTGGCGGCGGTGATGTTTGCGATCATCGTGCCGGCCGCCCTGGTGATGCGACGCCGCCCCGAGGATTACGGGCTATTGCCGGA
The DNA here is from genome assembly GCA_009840625.1 of Chloroflexota bacterium. NCBI lineage: Bacteria > Bacillati > Chloroflexota > Chloroflexota bacterium. Next base: position 127,053 of record VXNJ01000014.1, read on the forward strand.
CGGCGCCGATCCGCGGGCCTGGGCGCGGGCGGGTGCCGAACTTGCAGCGGCGCAGGCTCGCGACGCCGAGAACTCGCTCTCCCGCGGCCAGGCCCTGCGCACCAGCGCAATCTGGTTGCTGATCGTCGGTTACGGGTGCAACACGCTGGCCCTGACCGCGGTGCTGGTGCATGCTATCCCTTTCCTTACCGATCACGGATTCGCGCGCACCGAAGCGGCATTGGCGATCGCCGTCAACGGGGGAGCCAATCTGAGCTCGAAGTTCGTGTGGGGCTTCCTGCTGCAGCGGATCCACGTGCGCAAACTCTCGGCGACGGCGCTCTGCACCTCGGCGACGGGCGTCGCCCTGATGCTCCTTTCGGCCCAGGCCGGCTCGCTGGGACTCATGTTCGTAGCGTTCAGTTTCTGGGGATTCGGATTCGGCGGCTCCGTGCCGCTCAGCGAATTCATATGGGCCAAGTACTTCGGGCGCGTGCACATTGGGGCGGTGCGCGGCGTGGGGGCACCATTTACGGTCGCGCTGGGTGCGGTCGGGCCGGTGCTGGCTGGGCTGTACTTTGATGCGATCGGATCGTACACCGGCGCATTTGTGGCGTTCGCGGGCGTGTATCTGGTAGGTGCGACCGCGATATTCGTCTCCCGCGAACCGCAACCGCGGCCGGGTCCGGCCGCGGAGTCTGGGGATTAGCCAGTCCGGCGCGGCCGGCGATTGGGGTAAATCGGCCGGTTTCGGCCATTCCAACACCGTGACCCGCGGTCCGGCGCGCGCCCTTCGGTCGTCGGCAACCAGGCGCACGCGGGGACGAATATTGCGGCGAGGAGAAGCGCATCGAAAGGTCCCGCGCAGTTCACAATCAGTTGAGGGCGAATTGGCCGGCCGGCGTACCAATCTCTTGATCGGCTAACCGTTTGCAAGGCCTCTCCAGGAGTGCCTGGAAGAATCGGGGGTTGCGGACCAGATGGACTTGGGTCTATTCCTGATGCCGCTGCATCCACCCGAGAAACCAACCGCCCAGGGCTTCGACGAAGACCTTGAACTGATCTGCCGTGCCGACGAGCTCGGATTCCGCGAGGCTTGGGTTGGCGAACACATGACCTCGCGCTGGGAAACGATAGCCGCACCGGACCTTTTTCTGGCCAAGGCGTTCGCGCTCACCCGCAACATCCGCCTGGGGACCGGCGTCTACCTGCCGGCCTTGCACCATCCGGCCGAACTCGCGACCCGGGCCGCGATGCTGGACCAGCTCTCGCGGGGAAGGTTCAACCTGGGTATGGGTACCGGATCGATTCCCGCCGATCGCCCGTTCATGGGGGTGGACGGCAGCCCGGATTCAATGCAGGAACGGTTCGTCGAAGGGTTCGAGGTCATCTTGGAACTTTTCTCGGCAAATCCCCCCTGGCGGCACGAGGGAAAGCACTGGACCGTTGAGCTGACCGGGGCCCAGGTCGACCTGGACATGGGATTTCCGATTCGCCCCTACACGCGCCCTCATCCCCCGATCGGAATTCCCGGTTATTCGCCCAATTCCGGATCGATGCGCATGGCCGGGCGGCGCGGTTACTGGGCGCTGTCTACAAATCTGGCCGCCAACTGGATCCTTGGCACCCACTGGGACGCCTACCGCGCAGGATTGGCCGAAGGCGGTCACCCAATAGACCCTGGCGGGTGGCGGGTGGCGCGCGAGGTGTACGTGGCCGACACTGATGAAGAGGCCTTCGCCTACGCGATTGACGGACCGATGGGAAAAAATTTCCGGCGCTTCATGATGCCGCTGCTGGTGCGTAACACCCCCGACGGGCTGGGCACGTTCAAGGACGATCCGGATATGCCCGACAGCGCCGTGACCGTTGAATTCCTGGCCCGCAACGTGTGGCTGGTAGGCAGCCCGGAAACCGTCACCGCCAAGATAAACCGGCTCCGGGACACCTACGGCCGGTTCGGTGTATTGCTGGCGATGGGGCACGACTGGGAGGATCCCGACCGGGCCATCCACAGCCTGGAGTTACTGGCCAACGAGGTCCGGCCTAACGTTGGTTGACCGGGGTTTGGCAGCTCGCCAAGGACCGTGGTGAAGGCCGTGGACGAACCGTCTTCTGCGCTTCCCCGCGAACTGGAATCCGCCGCCGGCGCGCTGGCCTGGGCGGATGGACTGCTGGGGCCCGACGGTAGCTTCAATGGTGCGGAAAATGCGGTCGGCGCCTACTATCTGGCGCCGTTGGCGTTCGCCAATGGCGGGCGAATCGACCGCGCGAACCTGATTTGCGAATATGTACGCGGACGATTCTTCCGCGACGGCGACATCAATGAGCTCGCGGACGAGCCGGCATCACAGGTCGCCAATTTCCGCAACGCCTTTTTCGGGGTCTCGGCGCATCGGGTTGGGGTCTGGGACATGGCTTTTGCCATCGCCGACGGCCTCGAACGGTGCCAGCACCCGCAGCTGGGAGGGTTCTCCAACCACAACGTCGACGACGCGAGCCGCGTCCTCGACATCGGGTCGAGTGCGGCCGCCCTGATATGCCTGCTGACGACTGGCCGCATCGACTCGGCCCGCCGTGCCGGGGACTTTATTTGTGGCCAGATGATCGAGTCACAACCCCAGCCCGAGCGCCGGGTGCTTTTGCGACGGACTTGGGATGGCGATTGGATCACTGAATTCGCCGAATCCGACGCGGCGCGGTACCGGATCGAACTGGGCGTCTCGGGTCAGGTTTACTGGTTCCTTGGGATAACCATGTCCGCGTTGGGGCAGCTGTACATCGCCACCGGCGAAGACCGGTATCTGCGCTCGGCGCGTCGAGTCTTCGGCTGGGCCGTGGACTGCCATCCGGGAGCCTTTGCCGACCTGACCGCGGCCAAGGTCGGATGGGGCGCGTCCGTATTGTTCGCGGCCACCGGTGAAGAGCAATTCGCGGTGCGGGCCCGCTACGTCAGCCACGTGCTGTGCGTGACCAGGCTCGCCGAAGGCGTTTGGCTGCGCCGGCCGGCGGTTACCAGGCTGGCCGACCAGGACGTGGCAACCTCGCTCGATACGACCCTGGAGCGGATTTGCTGGCTGATCGAGATGGCCCGCAATCTTCAGGCACGAAAGGCAGTGCCGGCCGCGTGAAAAGCACCGTCCGGATGGGCGTGATCGGCCTCGGCGCGGCCGGCATTCGCCACGCCCGCGCGTGCCTGTTGGCGCCGGTCTGGTTCCCTGATTCGAATATCGCGGTCCGGCGCCAGGTCTGTGCCGACGTTGACGCCGCGGCCGCCGCGCGGGCGGCCGATCAATTGGGTTTCGGTCGCTGGACGGCGGACTGGCGAGACGTGATATCCGACCCGGAGGTAGACGCGATTGCGGTCGCGACGCCGAATGACTCGCACCTGGAAATCATCGAAGCCGCCGCGGCGGCCGGCAAGCACGTTCTGTGCGAGAAGCCGGTTGGGCTGAATCCGGCCCAGACCGCCGCCGCCGCCGCCGCGATCGAAGCTGCCGGCATCGTCTTCATGGTCGGCTACAACTACCGCTGCATTCCGGCGCTGGTCCGAACCCGGAACCTGATCGAGTCCGACGGGATCGGTCGGCCGACCCATTACCGGGGCCGGTACTTCACATCAAGCGGGACCGATTCGTCGACGCCGCTGAGCTGGCGTTACCTGCGCTCGGTTTCCGGCAACGGCACGCTGGCCGATCTGATGTCCCACGTGATCGACACCGCCCAGTTTCTGTTCGGTCCGATCACCGAGGTCGTGGGCGACAAGCAGACTTTCGTCGAGCAACGCCCGACGCCGGGGCCGGAGGGAGTTTCGGCAGGGCTTGCGCCGGTTGAAAACGAGGACTACGTCTCGGCCCTGGCCCGCTTCGCCAACGGCGCCCAGGGAACCCTCGAGGGCTGCCGGGTGATCTGCGGGCCCACCAATGAAATGGCGTTCGAGCTAAACGGCAGCGCCGGTTCGGTCAAGTGGTCGCTGGAGCGCATGCACGAGCTTGAAATCTATACCGACTCGAGCATCGCCCAGGGCTACACCCAGGCGTTTTCGCAGTCCGGCGATGGCGCCCACGGCAACTTCAATCCAGGCGCCGGGAACGGTCCAAGCCTGATGGATCTGAAGGCGATCGAAATGAACAACTTCCTGGGTGCGGTCCTCGGCCGGATACCTGCGTCGCCCGGGATTTCAGCTGCGTTGGCGGTGGCCCGGGTGCAGGCGGCGATTGCCCGATCGTGGGCCAGCGGGACTTGGGAACGCGTTGGTACGTTCGACTGCCCTTAGGCCGTGCCGTCAAGCCGCAGATCAATGAGAATCTGAACGTGTCGCGCCGGTCGCACCAGTCGCCCCGGACGCTGCGCCGGGGATGTAGCTCAGCTGGAAGAGCGCTGCCTTTGCAAGGCAGAGGTCAGGGGTTCGAGCCCCCTCATCTCCACCCGAACCGGAAAGCCGATTCGCGCGCGGCGGGAGATTCGGCGGCAATGGAATCCGGTCCCCGCCCAAATTACGCCGCCCGCTTCTGGTCTTGGTGAGCGTTTCGCGGGCGCCCGGTACCGGACGGGGGGTCAACTAGATGGAGCTCGTCCGCCTGGCCAGCGCCGTTTGCATATCGCTTTTCGCGGTTCTGGCGGCCGGTCTGGCCGGAATCGCCGCGACCGGCGGGCCGAACATGCCGGCCGACCAGTTCCTATTCATGATGCTGATCAATCCATTCGCCGGCCTGCTGATGGCCGCGACCGCCTGGGCGGCGGTCACCCGGCGGATCCACCACGGCATGATCGGTCTCGGGATGGCCCTTTCGGCGCTCTCGGTGGCGATGGCGATCAGGTTCGCCATCCTGATCGCGGAAGGCCAGATGCCGGGTCTGGCCGACGCTCCCCTGATCTTGGCTACCGCGCCAATCCTGGGATTGGTCTGGGGATCGCTGGAAATGCTGGTGCGCTGGCGCACGCCCTGAACCGGGGCGGTTTGGATCAGCCGTCCCGTCGGAGCCAATCGATGTCGGTCAGAAAATCGAGCAGTTCGCCGCTGACCTCCTCGGCCGCCTCCTGCTGAACCCAGTGACCCGCTCCGGGGATCAGGGTTACCCCACGCAGATCCGTGCAAACCCGCGACTTCAGGCGCTCCAGGGCGCCGGGGCGCTGGTACACGCCCCAGTCGGCGGCTCCGGCGACGAAAAGACAGGGGACCTGCAGTCGCACCCCGGCAAATAGCTGCAGTTCCCTGGCCGCCGCCGGACTTGCTCCGCAACGATATCCGTTCAGCCCGCCCTGGAACCCGGAACGCGCGTATTCGGCGGCGTAAACCGCCAGGTCCTCATCCGGCAGCCAGCGGCAGGCAGCTATCTGGGCCGGATTCGGCATTTCCGCGGACACAGTTTCGGCCATGGTTCGGCCCTTGTCCATTACGTAGTAGCGAGGCATCTTGGCCACTTCGTCGGCCGTCCAGCCGGCCAGCCGGAAGGGATTGTTTTGCGGATGATCGCCGCTCTTGAAGTGGTAGTAGCCGCGCAGAAACGCGTGCAATCCCTGGGGGCAGCCGAGCATTTCGGCATTGGCGCGCCGCCGCCGGTAGTAATACTGGTAGTGCAGCCGGGGCGGATCGAGCCGGGCCAGGTCCGGAGTTATAGCGCCAACCGGGTTGGACGGTTCATCGACCCGGTCGGGCGAACCCGGAAACGGCCCGCTCATGTGCACGAGACCCGGAAAACGATCGGGACGGGCCAGCGCCGCCCATCCGGCCACAGTGGTTCCGAAATCGTGCCCGACCAATACCGCCCGCCGACGACCCAGGCGGTCCAAAAGGGCCATGATGTCGCGGACCAGGTTCAGCGTGAAATAGGGCCGAAGGTCTTCGCTGTATTCGGCGTGAGCCGGCCCGGTGCGCCCGTAGCCGCGCAGGTCCGGGGCTACGGCGTAGTACCCGGCCGCGGCCAGCGCCGGCAGGATCCGCCTCCATGAAAATGCGATCTCGGGAAATCCGTGCAGCAGCAGGACACAGGCCCGCCCCGGTTCATTGGCGCCAGACTCGAGCACGTGCATGCGCAACCCGTTGACGCCGCCAATGATGCGCGTCCGGATCCCCTCGCCCAGTCGACCGCTCTGCAGCGGCCCCGGCGCCTGTGGCTGCGCGTAGGGATACTCGTTTCGCAATGACTGTTCTCCTTGTGGGCGCCCTCAATATTGGGGTACCGCCGATTCGTTCGCCGGCTGCGAGCGGGCTTTACCTGCGCGCGGGCCGTAGATGATCGGTTACCCGACGGTGCTGACCGCGGTCCGACGCATCTGGATGCCGGCCTCGATCGCGGCGGCGGCGGCGCTGACCCGGCTTGCGGCACTGGGCGATCGTGCGTTTCATCACGACGAGTCGATCCACGCGGTCACTGCCCTGGAGCGGCTCGAGAGTTTCGTTTATCTCTACGATCCGCTCTACCACGGACCGTTTCTTTACTACGCCAACGCGCTGGTCTTTCTGGTTGCGGGGGCGTCGGACTTCACGGCGCGCCTGCTGCCGGCCCTGGCCGGAATCGCATTGCTGCTGGCCGTGCCCTGGTTATTGCGCGATTACCTAGGGCGCTGGGGAACGCTGCTGGCGGTCGCGATCCTGACACTGTCGCCGGCATTCCTCTACTATTCGCGTTTCCTTCGCAACGACATCTACATCGCCCTTCTGACCCTGGTCGCGATGGGTTCGCTGCTGCGCTATATCGAGCAGCCTCAGCGTCGCTGGGTGCTGCTGGCGGCCGGCGCCCTGGGGCTGGGGGTGGCCACCAAGGAAAACACCTACATCACCGGATTCATCTTCGTCACCTTCCTGGCGATTCTGGGCGGAGCGCTGATCGTGGCCGGCCACCGCAAGCGCTCGGGCCGCACGCCCGCCTGGGCCGCCCCGCTTGCTGCCGCCGCGACCCGGTTTATCTCGGATCGCGTCGGTTTGGTCTGGGGACTGGTCCTCCTGGTCGGGATTCCGGCGCTGCTGTTCAGCTCGTTCCTGCTCAACACCGAGGGATTGTTGGATTCGATCCGCCGCTCGGTCGCCGTTTGGGCGCAAGTGCACGAGTCCGAGCGCGTAAACCAGCCATGGTTCTTCTACACCGGGCTGGTGCTGCTGCTGGAGGCGCCGGCGGCGGTGCTGGGGGTGGTCGGCTTCGTACGAGCCCTGCGATCCCCGGACTTGTTTGGCACGCTGCTGGTCTGGTGGGTTACGCTCTCGTTCCTGATCTATTCCGCGGCGGGCGAGAAGGCCGCCTGGCTGGTCTTGCATCCGCTGTTGCCGCTGTGCCTTTTGGCAGCGCGCTGTGGCGGAGACTGGATTGCCGGCAGCGTCGGAAAACGGCGCCTACTGGCGGCGGCGGTGATCGTTTTGCTGCTCGCCGTCAGCGCTCGCAACGCGCTCGCGACCACGTTTTCGTACGGCGATGTGCCCCGTACCCCGCTCGTCTACACCCAAACCTCGCGCGACGTGCTGGCGATACTCGACATAATTGAAGACGCCGGCCAGATTTCCGGGTCGGGGCGCGAGCTGCCGATCCTGGTCGATGCGACCGCCCATTGGCCGCTGGCCTGGTACCTGCGCGAACACGAAGGGGCGGTCTTCGGCAACGGTCCGGACCACGTCGAACCGGGACGCTACGCGGTAATGATTCTGGACCCGGCGACTGTGGCGGTCACCGGCTTCTGGCCCGAGCAATACGCGGCCCGGTACCTGCATCTTCGCGAGTGGTTCCCCGAGCGGGTCTACCAGAATTGGCGCTTCGCAGACCTGGGACGCATCGTCACCGACCCTTCGGGCTGGCGGCGGTTCTGGCGGCAGTGGGCATTCCACGAACCGCCGGTGCCGATTGGATCGACCGACGTCTACGTGTTCATCGCGCGGACCGTTGCCGGACCCTCACCGGCTGCGGCGCCGGTCGCGACCCATGGCTAGCCGGCTTTGCAGCGCGTTGGGTCGCAGGCAAAAAGAAACCCCCGGCAACGACCTATCTTCCCGGACAGTTTCCCGTCAAGTATTGTCGGCGCGGGAGGGCTTAACTTCCGTGTTCGGAATGGGAACGGGTGGGTCCCCTCCGCTTGGTCACCGAGGGATTTCTTGCAAAGTTTTTAAAGTCAATGTTGCGTGCAACAACTCCAGATTTGCCGTCCCGAGGTCCAGATAAGTTCTCAAGACCTCGTCCGTTAGTACCGCTCGGCTAAAGCTGTCACCAGCCTTACACCTACGGCCTATCAACCACATAGTCTTTGTGGGGACTTACTTGCTCAACGCAATGAGAGATCTAATCTTGGGCAGGGCTTCGCACTTAGATGCTTTCAGCGCTTATCCCTTCCGAACATAGCTACTCAGCAATGCTCCTGGCGGAACAACTGATGCACTAGAGGTTCGTCCAGCCGGTTCCTCTCGTACTATCGGCCAGGTGCCCTCAAATCTCTTGCGCCCGCAACGGATAGAGACCGAACTGTCTCACGACGTTCTGAACCCAGCTCGCGTGCCGCTT